>DATLZF010000225.1:0-2197 GCA_035574135.1 Candidatus Methylomirabilota bacterium | reverse complement strand
CGTGGGTGCCGGCGCGGAAGTTTTGAAACTTCACCCAGATCTCCGACCCATTGCGGATCTCGACCTCGAGGGTGTCGAGCGGGCGCGGGCTGGGGCTGCCGGGGTTCTTGATCTGGCCGTCGAGCGCGAAGCTGCTGTTGTGGCAGGGACAGAGGTAGTGCTTCTCGTCGGCGGAATAGTTCACGAAACAGCCGGCGTGGGGGCAGACGACGTTGATCGCCTGGACCGTGCTCGGACCGGTCCTGCGCAAATACACGGCTCCGACCCGCACCTGGGGGAAACGGTTCCAGGCGTCCTGGCGGTCGGCCACCACAGGAAACTGGCGCGGCGTGCCGTCGTCCGGCAGGGCGCTCAGGGAGGTGACGCGGACGAAGCTGCCACCGGCGGCCCGGCCGCGCAGGGGGTGAAGCAGCGTGGCCACGCCGACGCCGAGCGGGGGCAGCGCGGCGGCAGCGCCCAGCACGGCGGCACCGGCCTTGACCAGAAAATCGCGGCGTTCCGGTTGAGGGGGTTGATCAGGCATAGGTCGTTTCGGCAAAAGGCGACGATGCGCAGGTTCCCGTTATTCGCCGGCACTTTCGCGAATGGGCGCCGCCGAGGCAATCGGGAACACCCCGCAGGCTCATTCGATTCGTTCACTCCCGCTGCCAGCGGGCCGCGCGCGACTACGCCTGCGGGCGATCGTAACGGGACAGCAAGGGGCCAAGCTCCCGACGGGTGCGGGCCGGCCAGAGGCGGCGGTCGGTCATGATCGCCCTGCGCAGTGCATCGTGACACGAGCAGCCCGGTTTCTCGGGGATGCTCGGGATGGTGGCCGCGATGACGCGCCGGGCCAGCTCGGTGTTGCGGCGGAGGTTCTCGATAACCATCTCCACCGTGACGTGGGCCTCGTCCGCTTTCCAGCAGTCGTAGTCCGTGACCAGCGCGAGGGTGGCGTAGGCGATTTCGGCCTCGCGAGCGCACTTGGCCTCGCCGAGATTGGTCATGCCGATGACGGCGTGGCCGGCCCGGTGGTTGGCAAGTGACTCGGCCCGCGTGCTGAAGGCCGGGCCCTCCATGTTCACGTAAGTGCCGCCGTCGTGCACGCGCGCCTGGCAGGCCCGGGCGGACCGCAGGAGCAACCGCCGCAATTCGGCGCACACCGGCTCGGCGAAGGCCACGTGCGCCACGATGCCCCGGCCGAAAAACGTGTGCTCGGCCGAGCGTTTGGTGCGATCGAGGAACTGGTCCGGCAGCACGAGGTCGCACGGTCGGTAACGCTTCTGCAGCGAGCCGACAGCGCTGGCGCTGAGAATCCACGCCACCCCGAGTTTCTTCATGGCCCAGATGTTGGCGCGGTGGTTCAACTCGTGCGGCAACAGGCGGTGGCCCCGGCCATGCCGGGGCAGGAACACCACTTCGCGACCCGACAGCCGTCCGGTCAGCAGTTCATCCGAGGGCGGTCCGAAGGGCGTCCGCACGCGCACCCATTTCCGGTCGGTGAATCCCTCGATGTCGTAGAACCCGCTACCGCCGATGATGCCGATGCGATGAGGAGTCATTGGGAAACTCAGGACGCGGGGGCCAGGTATTCGGCGACATCCGTGCGGTAGGCTTTGATGGCGGGCACAATGCCGGCCAACGCGCCGAGCCCCACCAGGCCCAACGGTGCCCAGATCAGCACGGGATTCCACGCCAGCGGGTCAATCACAACACCGGTTTGCGCCCGAATCACCGCCCCTGCGGCGGTCGTGATGACTCCGTAAAGGACAAAGGCGACCAAGGTGCCGATGACCGCAATGGCCATGGCCTCGAGGACGACCGAGCAGAAGATCGTGGCGCGCCGGGCGCCCAGAGCCCGGAGGATGGCAATCTGGCGGCGCCGTTCGTTCATGGAGTTGTAGATGCTGGCGAGCACCGAGCCGGCGGCGACGAGGGCCACGAGGTAGGCCACCAGCGCCAGCACGCGGTCGAACCAACTGATCTTGTTGAGCAACTCCGCCATGGTGGCCCCGATGGGCCAGGCCAGTGTGAGCCGGTCGCCCTGCCGGTTGTAAAGCAGGTCGAGGGAGCGTCCGGCGATCGGGTTGTGGAACTTCAGCAGCACCGCGCTGACGTCCGTGGCGGTGGCCGCGGCGTGGCCGCTCATGTTCTGCACCCCGGCCAGGGGAATCCAAATGACGCGGTCCGCCGGTGTGTTCGAAGGTTCCAGCACCCC
>DATLZF010000224.1:0-20449 GCA_035574135.1 Candidatus Methylomirabilota bacterium | reverse complement strand
CGGAAGGTTAGACGGCCGTGCCTCGAAATAGTTTCACGCTCCCGCGGTCTTTGGAGAATCGGCGATCGATCGCTTGGGACTCACTCCAAGAGCCTTCGCGTGGCGGCGAGGACGCGCTCTGCCGGCAGCCCGACCAGGCCGACCGGATGTCGGAGGAGTTGAAAGCGAGGGCTGCGCGGACGCCAGACGGCCTCGGCGGTATCCGCCCAGAGGACGATGCCGGGCAGGCCGAGGGCGGCGGCGAGGTGCGTGATGCCGGAGTCATGGCCCACATAGCCGGCACAGCCCGCCAGCAGCCCGGCCAGACGCGGCAGGGGCAGGTTGCGCGCGAGGCGGATGCGCCCGGCGGGCTGGCGGGCCGCCAGGCGCTCCAGCCGATCGCCCTCGGCTTCGCCGCCGACGAGGAGGATTTGCCACGGCGTTTCCGTCAGGCAGGCGGCGAGAAATTCTGCCCAGCGCCGTTCCGGCCAGTTCTTGCGCTCGCTGCCGCTGCCCGGATGCATTGCCACCCACAAGCCCGGTTCGAGTGCGGGCTCGTCCGCCAGCGCCCCCGGATCGAGGCGCAAGTGTGGCGCGGAGTCCGCCGCGAAAATGGCCAGGGCCTCGAGGGGCTGGAGCAACGCTTCGCAGGCGTGGACGGTGCCGCGTTCGTCGGGGCGGTGCGGGCCGGCCAGGAACCGCGCCGAGGAGCAGCGCGCCACGTTCTCCTGAAACACGCCTTCCGGGTCGTAGAGGTAGGAAAGAATCACCGCGAAGCGCGCGAAATAACTCCGCATCTGCGGGTCCAACGAGCCGTCCCGGGCGAAAAATCCGGCCAGACTGCGGGCTTCGATGGGCCGGACGGAATCGGCCAGTCCCCCCGCCACCGCCAGGCTGGCGATGTGGGCGTAGCCCAACACTTCGAGACGGGTGCCGGGAAAATGCGAGCGCAACGCGGCCAGCACCGGCAGCGTGAGAATGAAGTCGCCGATGGCCCCACCACGGATGACCAGGATTTGACCGGCAGATGGCATCACACTTCGGGCGCTCGCGGGTCGGGAAGAGTCACCGCTGGTCCCCGTAGGCGAGCACCTTGCCGGCATCATCGATGATCATGTGCCGGCTGCCCCAAGGGACGTAGCGCTTGTTGCCTGTGGCTCGGGGGTTCTCGACGCGCCAAGCGGTGACGTGCCAGACGCCGTCGCGCCGCTCATACTTGAACTCGGCGCGGTGGGCCCAGTTCTCGAACTGGCCCACGGCCTGGCGCGCGGCCTGTAGAATTTCGCGTTCCTTGGGCGACAGCCCCGGCGCATCCGCCGTCACACCGGCCGTCGATTCGCGGGAACAACCAGCCCCGCCGAAGGCGAGAACGAAGGCCAGCGCCCACGCCGGGACGATGGCGGAGCGAGACTCACGGGCGCTCGGCGGCACCGGAGAGGGCAGCATTTTCGCGTTCCTGCAGTTCATCGAAGAGCGATTTGTGTTGCTCGAACTTGGGGTAAACCGTCACCCCCAGCACCACCACCAGTACGCCAAACCCGCACCGCAGCCCGCTCAACAACCGCGTGCGCGTCGGCGTGGCCACCGACCAGTTGAGCAGATCGCGCATCCGCCACGGGGACACGGTGAACCACATGCCGGCCAGGATCCACACGTAAGCCCAGACCGTGATCACCAATCGCCACTCGGTTTCGATCCAGCGCGCGGTGTCGGTCATCAGTTTGGCGGCCAGCAGCAGCACCACCGCCAGGCCACGCACGGGGAGGAAGTCGCGCACAAACACGCAGGTGCCGAGGCCCACGGCCAGGAACAGGCCGTAAAGCAGCGGCTTGAATGATGCGAAATCGGCGATGGACTCGTGGGCCAGGTTGTACACAAACCAGCAGGTGCCCAGCAGCATCAACACGTAGCCCACCGGCGTGAAGCGGGGAAACCGTCGCGCCGCGGCAGCGAAGGCCGCCGGCTTGAATAGGCCCGCAGCGCCCAGTAACACCATGAGACTGCCCAGCACGATGGCCAGGGAGGAGAGTTTGATGGATGGCATATCAGTCCGGCTCGAGAATCGCGGGATCGCCATACAGCGTGAACGATCCGGCTCGCGTCACCCGCACATCGAGAATCTGACCGCAGTGACGGGGAGCGCCTTCGAAGATGACGATTTTGTTGCAGCGAGTGCGGCCGGTCAGCCGCGCCGGGTTGCGCTTGCTGGGGCCCTCGACGAGGATCTGGACCTGCCGCCCCACCAGCGCCTCGTAGCGCCGGTGTGCCACCTCGTTTACGAGCGCCAGCAGACGCTGGTGGCGCTCCTCCTTGACCTCCGTGGGCACCTGATCGGGCAGGGTCGCGGCCGGGGTGTCCCGCCGGGGGCTGTACTTGAACAGAAAGGCATTGTCGAACTCCGCCTCCCGCACGAGGGATGCCGTGGCTTGGAAGTCTTCCTCGGTTTCACCGGGAAAACCCACGATGATGTCGGTGGTGAGCCCGATCTGGGGCCGCGCCTCCCGCAGCTTGCGGATGATGCCGAGGAAGCGCTCGCGCGTGTAGCCCCGGTGCATGGCCTTCAAAATGCGGTCGCTGCCGCTCTGCACCGGGATGTGAGCGCTTTCCACCAACTTGGGCAGCCGGGCGTAGGCGTCCACCAGGTCGTCTCCGTAGCCCTTGGGATGGGGGGAGGTGAAGCGGATGCGCTCCAGACCTTCCACTTGGTGCACGGCTTCGAGCAGTTGCACGAACGGCGACTTGCCGTCCTTCACCGGCATCTCGCGCCGGCCGTAACTGGTCACGATCTGACCGAGCAACGTCACCTCCCGCGCCCCCCGGGCGGCCAACTCGCGGCATTCGGCCACGATGTCGTCGATCGGCCGGCTGCGTTCCTCGCCGCGCGTGAAGGGAACGATGCAAAAGGTGCAACGCTGATTGCAGCCCTGCATGATGCTGACGAACGCCGTCACTCGCGGGCCCTCGCCCCGGCCGTGAAGCAGGTGATCTCGGATGGCGGACTGGCTTCCGGCCTCCTCAGCCACATCCACGACCTTGTCCCGCCGGCCGGCCAGCAAATCATCCACATACTCGGCGGCCCGATGGAACTTCTGGGTGCCCAGCACGAGGTCCACGTCGGGTAACTGGTCCAGGAGCGCCCGGCCGCGGCTCTGGGCCATGCAGCCCAGGAAGCCGAGCACCTGACCGGGGCGTTCCTTGCGGGCCGCGCCGATGAGGGCGGCCATCTTGCCCAGCGCCTTCTGCTCGGCCATGTCCCGGACGCTGCACGTGTTGAGCAGGACGACATCCGCCACGTGCTCGGATGGGGCAAGGGAATAGCCCCTGGCCACGAGCTGCGCGGCGACCTGCTCGCTGTCGCGCTCGTTCATCTGGCAGCCGTAGGTCTTGATGAAAACGCTCGGCATCCGCTGCGAGGGCGCGAAGGTAGGTCAGCCCCTCCGGATTGAAAAGGCGGAAGATGGCGAAGTCCGCGGCCCGGGTCCGACCCGGCCCCCCTCAGGGTTGGCCTCCGGCGGGTTGCGCCGTGTCGGCCAGGTCCCAGGCGGGGGCGGGATCGATGTCGAAAGAGCCCGGCGGCGGCCCGAAACGGGCGAGCCGGCGGCCAGCCACGAGGGCGATCATGGCTGCGTTGTCGGTGCACAGTTCCGTTGGCGCCAGTCGCAGCGCGAGGCCGGCGCGTCGGCATTCTTCGTTCAGGAGCCGGCGCAACGCTCGGTTGCAGGTGACTCCGCCCGAGGCGGTGACGACCTTCACATCCAGTCTCCGGGCGGCGCGGATGGTTTTGGCGACGAGGACCTCGACGATGGCGGCCTGGACGCTGGCGCACAAATCGCGCACCCGCGCCGGCTCGCAGAGCAGGGCGGGATGTTTCTCCACGAAGTAGCGAACGGAAGTCTTGAGCCCGGCGAAACTGAAGTCGTCCCCCTCGTCGCGCAGCAAGGGGCGCGGGAAATCGTAGGCGGCGGGGTGGCCCTCGGCTGCCAGACGATCCATCTCGGGGCCGCCCGGGTAGGGCAGGCCGATGAGCTTGGCCACCTTGTCGAAGCATTCGCCGGCTGCATCATCGAGCGTGCCGCCCAGCAGGTGATGCTCGAACTCACCGCGCACATGCACCAACAACGTGTGGCCGCCGCTCACAATGAGGGAAACGTGGGGGTGGAATGCGCCGAAATCCTCCCGCAGGGGAGCGCCCGTGACCCACGGTGAATAGAGATGTGCCTCGTGATGATGCACGCCGAGGAAAGGCCGCCGCAGAGCGAACGCCACGGCCTGGGCGGTTTTGAGGCCGATCATGAGCGCGTTGGGCAGCCCCGGGCCGCGCGTGGCGGCCACGGCGGTCACCGCGGCCGGACTCACGCCGGCTTCGCGCAAGGCCGTGCGGGCCACCGGCAGGAGATGGCGCAGGTGTTCGCGCGTGGCCAGCTCGGGCACCACGCCGCCATACTCCGCGTGCAGGCGGATTTGGGAGGACACCACGTTGCTCAAGACGACGCCGTCGCGCGCCACCGCGACGCTCGTTTCGTCGCACGAAGTCTCGAATGCGAGGATGATCACGCCGGGCTCCGTTGCTTCTCCCGGCGACGGAGGGTTCGTTCGCGCCGGCGGATTTCGGAACGCAACAGATCCTCGGCCGACCAGCCGCGGCTCTGCGCGTACTCGGCGAGGGTGAAGAGTTCGCGGGCCAGAGCGGAGCGCGTGGGCCGTGTCGCGGAGCCGTTGGTGGCTTCAAGCAGCTTCGCTTTGCGCGCTTTTTTCACGAGTTTCTCCGCGCGCAACAGCGCCGGGAGGTGGCGGGGAATGCCGTCCAGCGCCGACGGCCGGGCATGGCGTGTGCCCTGTTTCTCCACCTTCTTGATGTGTTCCCATTGCGCCCAGACGGCATCGACTGTCCCGGCCCGGGCCTCGCCAAACACATGGGGATGGCGGCGGATGAGTTTGTCCACGAGCACGCGGCAGACGCGCTCGAAATCGAAGGCTCCGCGTTCGCGCGCCAACTGGCAGTGGAAGACGACCTGGAGCAGCAGATCGCCCAGTTCCTCGAGCATCTCCTGGTCGTCGCCCGCTTCGATGGCGTCGAGCAGCTCGTACACTTCCTCGACGGCGTGGTAACGGAGCGAGCGGTGGTCTTGCTCGCGATCCCACGGGCAGCCCGTGGGCGAACGCAGGCGGGCCATCACATCCAGCAGGTCGAAAAGGGCCGGGCGGTTTCGTTTCATTGCTTCAAATCCGTTTATAGCAACGCGAGATCGTCGCGGTGGATCACTTCGGATCGGGGCAGGTGCCCGGTCTGGATTTCGGCTGCGGAGAACCGGCAGATGCCCCGGGCGAACTCGCGTCCGGCCGCATCGCAGATGCTCACCACGTCGCCCGCGTGAAAGTTGCCCTCGCTCCGCACCACCCCGGGTGCCAGCAGACTCTTGCCCCGCTCGCGCACCGCGGTGCAGGCGCCGTCGTCCACCACGAGTGTTCCTCGGGGGCGATTGAAAAAGGCGATCCACCGTTTGCGCCCGCGAAGTCGGTCGGGCGAGGGCAGAAAGAAGGTTCCCCCTGGCCGCCCTTCCAAGATGGCGGTCAGCGTGCCGTCCCGGTGTCCCGAAGCGATCATGAGCGGGATGCCGGAGCGCACGGCGATCTTGGCCGCTTGAATTTTTGAACTCATCCCGCCCACGGCCGTGGCGCTGGTGGTGCCGCCCGCCAGGCCCTCCAGGGTGGCGTCGATGCGCTCGACGGTGTCGATGACGCGGGCGTCCGGCCGGCCAAAGTTTTCCATGACACCCTCGACGGTGGTGAGGATGACGAGCAGATCCGCCGGCAACAATGATGCGACAAGGGCCGAGAGGCGGTCGTTGTCGCCGAACTTCAGCTCGGTGACCGAGACGGTGTCGTTCTCGTTGATGATGGGCACGACCCCGTGGCGCAGGAGGGCGAGGAGGGTGTTGCGGGCGTTGAGATGGCGATCGTGATTTTGCAGGTCGTCATGTGTCAGCAACACTTGGGCGACGTGCAGCCCCTGCCGGGCGAACAGTTTCTCGTAGGCCGCCATCAGCCGGGACTGACCGACAGCGGCGCAGGCCTGAAGCTCGGCCAGACCCTTGGGACGCCGCTCGAAGCCGAGTGCCCCCATGCCCGCGCCGACCGCGCCCGACGTAACGAGCACGATCTCGCGTCCGGCCCGGCGCTGGGCGGCCAGTTGAAGGACGAGCCGGCCCATTTGTTTCGGGTCGAGCTGCTTGCGGGCATCCGTGAGCACGCCCGTCCCGACCTTCACCACGACGCGCCGGGCTTGTTTGAGCAATTGAGTCCGCACGGGCCGTTGCTACCAAACGGCGGCGATGGCGGAAAGGGGAACCTTCCTGCGCCTGCGCGGTTGCCTTTCGATTCGTCCCGCCTATTCTCCGCGCATGAAAGTGAAGAAGTTGCTCCACACCCGTTACCGGCTGAACGATCTCGAAAAGAGCGTGAAGTTTTACAAGGACGTCCTCGGACTCGAGGAAGTGCGCCGGCACAAATCTCCGCGGGGCTCGGAGCTGGTGTTTCTGAAAGCGCCCGGCAGCGAGGAAACCATCGAACTGTGCCATTATCCGTCCAGCGGCCCCGTGCAGGTGCAGCCGGATCTGACACATCTCGCCTTCGAGGTGGACAGTCTGGAAGCCTTTGGAAAGCATCTCGAGCGTTTCGGTCTCAAATACTCGGACGGGCCGCATTTCAAAGAGAACGGTGGGGGCTTTGCCTTCATCGACGCGCCTGAAGGCTACGAAATCGAACTCATCCAGCCGGCCCGGGCCGGTGCCGGCGCCGGTTACTGAGGAAAACCGCGGATGAAATCCAAAGGCGTGGTCTATCTGGTGGGGGCCGGCCCCGGCGACGTGGGGCTGCTCACCTTGCGTGGGGCCGAACTGCTCGGGCGCGCAGACGTGGTGGTGTATGACGCTCTGGTCAACGCAGAGTTGCTGCGTTTGGCGCCGCGGAATGCGGAGATCATTTATGGAGGCAAGCGGTCCCGCGAGCACGCCATGCCGCAGGAGGAGTTGAATGCCCTGCTCGTGGCCAGGGCGCGCGAGGGCAAGACCGTCGTGCGCCTCAAAGGGGGCGATCCCTACCTGTTTGGCCGCGGGGGCGAGGAGGCCGCGGAACTGGCCGATGCGGGAATCGCCTTCGAGGTGGTGCCGGGGATTTCTTCCATTGTGGCCGGGCCGAACTACGCCGGCATTCCTCTGACGCATCGCGAACACTGCTCCAGTTTCACGGTCATCACGGGACACGAAGATCCGACCAAGAACGAAACGGCGTTGGATTATGCGCAACTGGCCCGAATGCCCGGCACCAAGGTGGTGCTCATGGGCGTCGAGCGCATTGCGCAGATCGCAAGTGAGTTGATCCGGCACGGCATGCCGGGCACAACGCCCGTGGGTATGGTGCGGTGGGGCACCACCGGCCGCCAGGAGACCCTCGAAGGCACCTTGGAGACCATTGGCGCCATGGTGGCGGAGCGGAAATTTGCCGCGCCGGCGGTGACCGTGATCGGCGACGTGGTCAAGCTGCGCTCGCGTTTGAACTGGTTCGAAAATCGCCCGCTCTTCGGCCGGCGGATTGTCGTCACCCGCACCCGCGAGCAGGCCAGCCAGCTTGCGCGGCGGTTGCTCGAGCTGGGGGCCGACGTGCTCGAGATCCCGACCATCCGTGTGACCGCGCCTGATGATCCGCGTGATATTATCGACGCGTTGACGGGCATCGGAGCCTACGAATGGATCGTGTTTACCAGCCCTAACGGCGTGACCGCGTTCTTCGATTATTTCTTCAAGACCTATGACGATCTGCGTTGTCTGGGGGGAGCGCGGTTGGCGGCGGTCGGGCCGGCCACCGCGGCCAAGTTGAAGGAGCTGCACTTGAAGGTGGACTTGATGCCAGAGGAATACGTGGCGCGCAAAGTGGCCGACGCCTTCAAAGGGTATCAGAACCTCGAGAATGTCAGTATTCTGCTGGCCCGGGCCCAAGTGGCCAATCCCGACCTCCCCAAGGCGCTCACGGCTTTGGGAGCGATCGTGGACGATGTGCCTTTCTACAAGACGGTACCGGAAACGGAGGACGTGACCGGGGCGGCGGCCCGGTTGATCGAGTCGGGTGCCGATTGGGTGACCTTCACAAGCAGTTCAACGGTTGAGAACTTCCACGCCCGCTTCGATTTGCCGCAGTTGCTGCGACGGTTTCCGGGCCTGCGCACAGCTTCCATCGGGCCCGAGACGAGCAAGGCTCTCCGCGCGCTGGGGCTCGAACCTACCGTCGAGGCCCGACAACATACCGTTGATGGATTGGTGGAGACGTTGACTGAAGGGGGGCGCTCGTAACGTGGGGCGGCGATCGCCAACTCTTTCCCATGCTCAAACACGAACTCATTCACCCGGAGATCAACGCGGTGCTGGGCCGGGCCGGCCATCACGCGCGGGTGTTGATCGCCGATGGCAATTACCCCGCCTCGACCAAACGTGGGCCCAACGCGCGCTTGGTGTCGTTGAATCTGGCTCCGGGCGTGGTCACGGTGGCGCAGGTGTTGCGGGTCTTGCTGACGGCGGTGCCCGTGGATCAGGTCAACACGATGGGCATTCCTCCGGATGATCCCTACGCGCGGCGCGGTGAGCCGCCTGTGTGGGCTGAGTACCGTGCCGTGCTCAAGGCCGCCCGGCTGAAGCTCAAGCTCGAGCCCATCTCGAAGTGGGATTTCTACAAGGCGGTTGAATCGCCGGATCATGTCCTCACGGTCCAAACCGGCGATCAGGCGCTCTGGGCCAACGTTCTCCTTACCTTGGGCTGCCGAATGCCATGAAATCCCGCCCCCCGGTCGGCACGCTGGGAACGCTCCGCTTCGTGGTGGAGGATGAGCACGTCATCGATTTTGCCCGCGACGGGATGCCGGCGGTGCTAAGCACGCCGCGGCTGATTGGCTGGCTTGAACGCACCGCGCGCGAGGCGCTTCAACCCTTCCTCGAAGCGGGAGAGAGGACGGTGGGCATTGAGATTGATCTGCGGCATCTGGCGCCCTCCCCATTGGGAGCTGAGGTCGTCTGCACCGCGCGAGTGATTCATGCCGAACCAGACCGGGTCACTTTCCATGTTGAAGCCCGGGATGCACATGAGACGATCGCTCGTGGCTTGCACCGCCGGGCGGTCATCCGGGTCGAGAGCTTTGCCCGGCGAGTCGCGCGCAAAGGGGGAGGATGAGAATCGTGAAGTGGCCTGCCTTCCGGTTTGATCGGAATCGGACTCCGCGGCGAAGCCCGAGGGGTGTGACGAAGCCGGGCGGAGTGTGACATCTCGTCGCGAATTGCCGCCGCGATCAGCCCGCCGTGAGGCTGTGCGTTTTGGCCAAAGTCATTGCCGGCAAGCCGGTTGGCGCTGAGGTCAACAAGCCGGCATCGCCGTTGCTGGATGGGGGGAGACCGGTTGGACTAAAAGACTGATTTTATGGCAAAGGTACTCGGCATCGACTTGGGCACGACAAACTCCTGCATGGCGATCATGGAAGGCGGAGAGCCTGTCGTGTTGGAAAACTCCGAAGGTAAGCGGACCACCCCATCGGTGGTCGCTTTTTCCAAAAATGGCGAACGACTGGTCGGCGAGGCTGCGAAGCGCCAGGCGGTGACCAACCCGCGCAATACGATATACTCGATCAAGCGCTTCATGGGACGGAAATTCGACGAAGTCCAGGAGGAGATCAAGCGGGTGCCCTACAAGGTGGTCAAGGCCGCCAACGGCGATGCCGCAGTCGAAGTGGAAATCGAGGGTTCCGTCAAGCGGCTCAGTCCACCTGAGATTTCGGCCATGATCCTCAGCAAGCTCAAGGCGGACGCCGAAATGCGATTGGGAGAAAAGATCACCCAGGCTGTCATCACGGTGCCGGCCTATTTCAACGACTCGCAGCGCCAAGCGACGAAAGACGCCGGGCGCATTGCCGGCCTCGAAGTGCTGCGGATCATCAACGAACCGACCGCGGCATCCCTCGCCTACGGCCTTGACAAAAAGAAAGACGAAAAGATCGCCGTGTATGACCTCGGTGGCGGCACCTTCGATATCTCCGTGCTCGAAATCGGTGACGGCGTCTTTGAGGTCAAGGCCACCAACGGCGACACCCATCTTGGGGGAGATGACTGGGACAACAAGATCATCGATTGGATCCTCGACGAGTTCAAAAAGGAGCATGGCATGGACTTGCGCAAACAGCCCGATGCCCTACAGCGCATCAAGGAGGAGGCGGAAAAGGCCAAGATCGCTCTGTCCAGCTCGCAAGTTTATGAGATCAACCTGCCGTTCATCACCGCCGACGCCAACGGTCCAAAGCACATCAGCTTGAAGCTCACGCGGGCCAAAATGGAACAGTTGTGCGACGATCTGTTCGAGCGCACGATTGGGCCGACGCGCAATTGTCTGAAGGACGCGGGACTCACGGCGGACAAGATCGACGAACTGGTGCTGGTGGGCGGCATGACCCGCATGCCGCGGGTGGTGGAGACGGCCCGTTCGCTGGTCAACAAGGACCCGCATCAAGGGGTAAACCCGGATGAAGTCGTTGCCGTGGGCGCGGCCATTCAGGGTGGCGTGCTCAAGGGTGACGTTAAGGACGTGTTGCTGCTGGACGTGACGCCGCTGTCGCTGGGTATCGAAACACTTGGCGGGGTGTTCACGAAGTTGATCGAACGCAACACCACCATCCCGACGCGGAAGTCGGAGATCTTCTCAACCGCCTCGGACAACCAGCCCGGCGTGGAAATTCACGTGCTGCAAGGGGAGCGCCAGTTTGCCCGGGACAACAAGACGATCGGAAAGTTCAACCTCACGGACATTCCTCCCGCCCCCCGTGGCGTGCCGCAGATCGAAGTGACCTTCGACATCGACGCCAACGGCATTCTGCATGTGAGCGCAAAGGATTTGGGCACCGGCAAAGAACAGAAGATCACGATCACCGCGAGCAGCGGCTTGTCCAAAGAAGAGATTGAGCGTATGCGGAAAGATGCCGAGGCCCACGCCGAGGAAGATCGCCGGCGCCGCGAAGAGGTGGAAATGCGCAACGAGGCGGACAACCTGGTCTATCGATGTGAAAAGCTGTTGCGCGAGGTCGGCGCCAACCTGCCGGGCCACGAGAAGTCCAAGATCGAGTCCGCCGTCAACGATCTGAAGACGGCGCTCAAGGGTAGCGATACCGCCGCTATCAAGTCCGCCATCGAAAAACTTCAGGCGGCCAGCACGGAGCTGTACCAAGCCGCGGCGCAAAAAACGCAAGGAGGCGCGAGCGCCTCTTCCGCGACGGGCTCCACGGCCAGTACCGGCTCGAGTGGAGCACAAGGCTCTTCGGCGGCCGGGGGCCCGGGCGAAGGCCCCATCATCGATGCCGAGGTCGTGGACGAGAAAAAGAAGTGACGCTTTAGGGCCGTGGCGGCAGTGGCCCGGCTCGGGGCTGTGCACGGCCAAGTTTTCATTTTCCCGCAGCGAGTGCGGCGGGAGTTGATTCGACGCAAGATCAAACCAAAACCAAACGGAAACAAGACATCTATGACCACTAGCCTCAAACCTCTCGGCGATCGCGTTCTGGTCGAACCGCTCGAAGAGAAGGAAGTGAAAAAGGGCGGCATCATCATTCCCGATTCCGCCAAGGAAAAACCCACCGAAGGCATTGTCCGCGCCCTGGGCACGGGCAAAACCGACGACAGCGGCAAGAAGATTCCGTTCGAAGTCAAGGTCGGCGACCGCGTCTTGGTGAGCAAGTACGGCGGCACCGAAGTAAAGCTCGATGGCAAGGAATTTAAGATTCTCAGCTCGGATGACATCCTCGGAATCATCGGCTGATTCATTCACTGACCAATCAACCAAAACCATCCAAAATAACTATGGCAGCTAAACAACTTCTGTTCGACGAGGCCGCACGGCAGTCCTTGCTCAAGGGCGTCACTCAACTCGCGCGCGCCGTGACCGCCACGCTGGGTCCGAAGGGCCGCAACGTCGTCATCGACAAAAAATTCGGCTCCCCCACTGTGACCAAGGACGGCGTCACCGTGGCCAAGGAGATCGAACTCGAGAACCCCTACGAAAACATGGGTGCCCAAATGGTCCGGGAAGTCGCCAGCAAGACGAGCGACGCTGCGGGCGACGGCACCACCACCGCCACCGTGCTGGCTGAGGCCATCTTCCGCGAAGGCTTGAAGCATGTCACCTCCGGCGCCAACCCGATTGGCATCCAGCGCGGGATCCAAAAAGCCGTCGAGGCGGCCAACGAGCAACTCGCCAAGATCGCCAAGAAGGTCAAGGACAAGGAAGAGATCAAACAGGTGGCCACCGTCTCCGCCAACTGGGACACTGAGATTGGCGAGAAGATTGCCGAGGCCATGGACAAGGTGGGCAAGGATGGCACGATCACGGTCGAGGAATCCAAGTCCATCGACACCACGCTCGACGTCGTCGAGGGTATGCAGTTCGACAAGGGCTATCTCTCGCCCTATTTCGTGACCAATGCTGAAACGATGGAGTGCAAGCTTGAGGAAGCCTACGTGCTGATCTACGAGAAGAAGATCAGCAGCCTCAAGGACCTCCTGCCGCTCCTCGAGAAGGTCGCTCGCACCGGCAAGCCCCTGCTCATCATCGCCGAGGAAGTTGAGGGCGAGGCCCTCGCCACCCTCGTGGTGAACAAGCTGCGCGGCACCATCAACGTCTGCGCTGTCAAGGCGCCCGGCTTCGGGGATCGCCGCAAGGCCATGCTCGAAGACATCGCCATCCTCACCGGCGGCAAGTGCATCACCGAGGACCTTGGCATCAAGCTGGAAAACCTCGAACTGGCCGATCTCGGTCGCGCCAAGAGCGTGGTGGTCGAGAAGGAAAACACCACCATCGTCGAGGGCTATGGCAAGAGCTCGGAAATCCAGGGCCGCGTGAACCAGATCCGCCGCCAGATCGAGGAAACCACCTCCGACTACGACCGCGAGAAACTCCAGGAACGCCTGGCCAAACTCGCCGGTGGCGTGGCCGTCATCAACGTCGGCGCCGCGACGGAAACCGAGATGAAGGAGAAGAAGGCCCGCGTGGAGGACGCCCTGCATGCGACCCGCGCGGCCGTCGAGGAAGGCATCGTGCCCGGCGGTGGCGTGGCGCTCCTGCGCACCCTGCCGGCCATCGAGGCACTCAAAGGCGACACTGACGACGAGCAGATTGGCATCGATATCGTCAAACGCGCCATCGAGTACCCCACCAAGTGGCTGGCTGCCAACGGCGGCTACGAAGGCTCCGTCGTGGTGCAGGAAGTTAAGAAGCGCAAGGGCAACGAGGGCTTCAACGCCGCCACCGGCCAGTATGAAGACCTCGTCAAAGCCGGCGTGGTTGATCCGAAGAAGGTCACCCGCACGGCGCTGCAGAACGCGGCCTCCATCGCTGGTCTGCTCCTGACCACCGAAGCCCTCATCACCGAAGTGCCGGAGAAGGAAAAGCCGGCATCCTCGGGCGGTCACGGCCCCGGCATGGGCGGCATGGATTACTAATCCAAGGCGTCGGTATCGAACCGACTCCCGATGCAGGCGGGACCGGCGGCAGCCGGTCCCGCTTTTCGTTCACGCGACTCCTTCAGCTCGAAACAACGCCGCTCCGACCATCAGGCCCGGGCTACCTGCCCGTGCGATTCCCTCGCTTGAGGAGGGACATGGGTGCCCGGCCCAGCCGTGTTGGTCCAGTCGCATCTCGCCGCCCTCTCTTGTCACACCGGCACGCCGGATGGCGCCGACACAAGTCTGGAGCAAGATCATCTGCAGGGCCCACCGTGCGGATGCCCGCGTTGTTCACGTCACGGTTGCTTCTTTGTGACGGGGCGCTTGTGCGGAGCCCAGTCCGAGTTGTTCAACTCTGCCGGCCGGGGCTGTTGGTCGGGATCGACACCCGCGGCGCGCATCACTTTCTCAATCGCCGCAGTCGTTTCGAACGACGGCTTGAAGTTCCCCGGGCGATACCCCTCGGCCAGCAACAGCGGTGTCCAGCCGTACTTGTTTTCGCGATTCCAGATCTCGATCTTGGCGCCGCGATCCGCGAGGAATTGCACGACCCGGGGCAGATTCTTTAACGCTGCGCCGTGCATCGCGGTCTCGCCGTTTGCATCCACCGCGTTGATGTCCGCGCCGAGTTTCAGGAGCAGTTCCGCAGCTTCGAGCACCTCGGCTTCGTCGCCCGCGACCTCCGTGGCTTGGTCCGAGCCGACGTGAATGCCGCAGGCAGCGATCAGGGGTGTCGTCTGCTCGGCGTTCGAAATGGACGGATCCGCGCCCAATTCGAGCAACAACTTCATGTAGGGCACATCCGCCGTGGCCGAAGCCATCAGGAACGGTGTCGCGCCCTTGGTGGTGAACTTGCCCATGCCGCCACTGCCGCGTGCGAGGCGCAGGTTGACGTCCGCGCCGCGCTTCACCAGTTCGCGGACAAACTGAAGACTGTTCATCCCCTGCAACTCCGGCGGCGGCGGCATGCCACGGTCTTCGCCGCGCGGCGGCTTGCGCACCCACGTCATCACGTGCAACGGCGCAAACCCGGAACGTTGATCGTTCGGATCGGCGCCCGCGTCGAGCAACGCCAGCGCCAGTTCGTAATGACCGTTTTCGACCGCGAGAATCAGCGCGCTCGTTCCCTTGGCGGGGGTTTTACCGCCCGGACGCCGCGGGTCCGTCACGTCATTCACATCCGCACCGGCCTTCAGCAGCGCGCGCACCGTCTCCAGATGCCCCGCGCGCGCTGCGAACAGTAACGGTGTGAAGCCCGAGTCCGGCAACGTCGCGCGCACATCGGCGCCGGCCTTGACCAACATCTCGACCACCTCGGTGTTTCCCTCCGCCGCAGCCCACATCAGCGCCGTCTGCCCGCGGCGTTCCTTCGCGTTCACGTCTGCCCCGCGCCGCAACAACGCCGCCACGGGACCGGGTCTGCCGGTGCGCGCCGCGGTCATCAACGCCGTCTCGCCCCCGCGCAGGGTCGTGTTCGGCTCGGCCCCGTGTGCGAGCAGCAACTCGACGAGGGTCGCGCTGCCGTTCTGACAAGCGAGAGAAAGCGGGGTGACGCCGTAGTGATTCGTCACCGTCACATCCGCCCCCGCTTCGACCAGCATCTTCGCCGCTTCAAAGTCATCGCGATAGGCGGCCCAATGCAACGCCGTCATGCCGTCAGGCTGGGCCGCGTGCACATCGGCGCGTTGTCCGAGGAGCGCACGAAGAGCCGTGCGGTCGGATCGCTCTGCGGCGTCAGCCAGGGACGAATCAGCCAAGGCCCGCGATGAGGGCGCGAGACACAGCGCAAGCGCGATGATGACACAAGGCTTCATCAGATCGAAAGCGGCGCAAACACCTCTTCGGCCTTGCCGTTGCTGTCGGCGAACCTGTCGAGGTGCACTCCGACCTTGTCGAGCAGGGTCAGATGCAGATTGGCCAGTGGCGTGGGCTTCGCATACCGAATGTGGCGGTTGCCCTTCAGGCCGGTGGATTTTCCGCCGGCGACAAGGATGGGCAGGTTGGTGTGGTCATGAATGTTCGGGTTGCCGATGCCACTGCCGTAGAGAATGAGCGAGTGGTCGAGCAACGTGCCTTCGCCCTCCGGCGTGGCCTTCAGTTTCGCGAGATACTCGGCGAAGAGCGAGACGTGGAAGGCGTTGATCTTCGACAGGCGCTCAATCTTTGCCGGGTCGTTGCCGTGATGGGAGAGCGGATGATGCGGATCGGGCACGCCAATCTCCGGGTAGGTGCGGTTGCTGGTCTCGCGCGCGAGCTGGAAGGTGATGACGCGGGTGACATCGCCCTGAAAGGCCAGCACCTGGAGGTCGAACATCAGCCGCGCGTGGTCGGCGTAGGCGGCAGGCACACCGACGGGACGTTCGAGATCGCGCATCGGATGATCGGCCGCCGCGGCCTCCGCCTGCTGGATGCGCCGCTCCACTTCGCGCACGGTGTCGAGATACTGGTTGACCCTGGCGCGGTCGCCGGGAGCCAGCTCGCGTTGCAGCCGGCGAAGATCCTCGGTGACGGCATCGAGCAGACTGGCCTTGCGGCGCAACGCGGCGCGCCGCTCGGCGAGGGTGCCGCCTTCGCCGAACAGGCTCTCGAAGACGATGCGTGGATGTGCCTCGGCCGGCAGCGGCGTGGTGGGCGATGACCATGACAGGTTGTTCTGATAGACGCAGGCGTAGCCGTTGTCGCACTGGCCGACGAGTTGCAGGAGATCCATCGCCAGCTCCAGCGAGGGCAATTGCGTGGCCTGGCCGATCTGTTGCGCCGCAACCTGATCGACCGTGGTGCCGAGGTAGTAGTCGTTGCTCTCGGTGAGTTTGGCCCTGGCGGCGCTCAGGAAGGAGGAGTTCGACGTGGCGTGGCTGCCCGGATAGGCGCTCTGCAACTCCATGTTTGAGACGACGCAAACCTGTTCCTTCACCGGCGCGAGCGAGGCGAGGATTGGGGAAAGTCGGTCGAGCGTGTCACCGGGCGGGAACCAGCGACTCTGGTCGCACCCCATCGGCATGAAGACGAACCCGAGGCGGCGCACGGGCTTGAGTGGCGTTCTTGCCCATGCGGTCGAGGCGGGGATCATCGCGTCGAGCAATGGCAGCGCGAGCGTGGCACCGACGCCGCGGAGAAACGTGCGGCGCGGCAGGGCTTTTCGGGTGATGAAGTTCATGGCGATTTCCTCCGGGTGAACGGTGTGCTCTTCGCGAGACCTACAATGATCGACGACAGACGGTAGTCTTCCTTCGCCGCCTCGCGGACGATCTTTCGGACAGCCGGGGCATCGTATGGTTCGACGCCGCGACCGAGCGCGAACGTCAGCAATTTCTCGGTCAGAGCGAAGGCAAACCACTCCGGGTGCCTCAGCAGGCTGTCCTCCAATCCGGCCACGCCGTCGAACCTGCTCCCGTCGGGCAGGCCGCCCGAGGCGTCCACGGGTTTGCCCGCCTCCAGCGTCCGCCAGCGTCCGACGGCGTCGAAGTTCTCCAGCGCGAAGCCCGGTGGGTCGATCAGGTTGTGGCAACCGGCGCAAGCGGCGTGGGCGCGGTGCTGCGCCAGCCGCTCGCGCACGGACAGGTTGGCGGCGACCACGTTATCCAGCGCGGGCACATCCGGCAACGGCGGGGGCGGCGGCGTGCCGATGATGTTTTCCAAAATCCACTTGCCCCGCAGCACTGGCGATGTGCGCGTGGCGTAAGACGTCACCGTGAGGATGCTGCCCTGGCGGAGGAGTCCGCCGCGCGCGCTGTCGCGCCCGAGTGCGACGCGCCGGAACCGGCTGCCCTGGACATGGGGCACGCCGTAGTGCTTCGCCAGGCGTTCGTTGAGGAAGGTGTAATCGGTTTTGAGCAGGTCCAGCACGTTGCGATCCTCGCGCAGGACGGTTTCGAGGTGCAACTCCGTCTCGCGCCGGAAGGCCTGGCGGAGGTTGTCGTCGAAGTCCGGGAACAGGCGAAGGTCGGGTGTGATCGATTCGAGATTGCGCAGGTGCAGCCATTGCTCGCCGAAATTGCGGACGAGATTCAACGCCCGTTCGTCCGCGAGCATCCGGCGCACCTGCTTCTCCAGCACGCGTGGCTTGTGCAACTGGCCGCGTTCGGCGACGGCCAGCAACTCATCGTCCGGGATGCTGCCCCAGAGGAAGAACGACAGGCGCGAGGCCAGCTCCAGGTCGCTGATGCGATAGACGGTGCCGGGGGCGATGCCCGGGGGATCGCGCTCGATGCGGAAGAGGAACTCGGGGCTGACGAGCACCGCGGCGAGCGCGGCTTCAATGCCGGCCTCGAAACCCTCCAAAGCGCTCACGTCGCGATAAAATTGCATCGGCCGGGCGAGGTCGTCCGGGGTCACCGGCCGCCGGTAGGCGCGGCGCATCAGGGTGGCAAGGATCTGTTCGGCGCATGGCTCAGCATCCGACGCTTCGGCACCGGCCTTCGCAACTCCGGGCGCGGTCGTGGGGTGTCGGCTCTGATCCTCGCCCCGAATGGATGCACCGGAACCACGCTCGTTGCCGGACGGAGAAGCCGGGTAGCACACAAAAATCCGCCGGCGGCTCGGGGTGTCACCGGGGCCGGTCGAGTTGTAGGGCCCGTTGATGGAGACCTGGTAAACCGCCGGGCCAAGGCGTGGATGCCGGTGCATGTTAAAGCGGGCCCGATACGGTTCGCGCCGCGTTTCCAGGAGCGACGACGGATTCTTCACGAACGTCACGCCGACCTGGTGCGGGCCGGCGGTGACGGGGATGCGCGCCTTCAAGTGCGCATCCACCTGATCGAAGTTCCGGTCGCCGGGCGGCGCCACGGTGAAGGACTTTACTTGTGCCCGATCGAGCAGCACCACCAGCTCGTGCGGTTCGTGCAAACCCTCCACTTCCTCGTTGCGGTCGCGCGTCAGGCGAATCTGAATCTCATACTCGCCATCCTGCGGGAAGGTGTGGCGCAGCAACGCGCCGCCGCGTGTGCCGAGGGGCAGGCCTTCGACGTGATCCTCCTGCGTCAGGTCCGGCGGCAGGCGGTACGTCTCGCCTCCCGGAGCGCGATGGGGCACACCGATGGCCAGGCGGCTGATTTTTTCCGCAGCCGCGACGTAGCGATTGAGGAGCGTGGGCGAGAGATCGCCCCCCGTGACGTTGTCGAAGCCGTGGCTGGATTCGTCCTTGGGCAGGAGCGCCGCGGCGTCGATGTCCAGCGCGAGCAGATCGCGGATGGCGTTGCGGTATTCGGAGCGGTTGAGCCGGCGGAAGGTCTCGGTGCGGCCGGGATTCGGGTTCCGGGCTGCCGCGCGGTCCAGCGACGAGGCGAGCCGGGCCACGACCTCCTCGTAGGCCTTTTCGGCGGGCCGCCGTTTTCCGGCCGGTGGCATTTGCCGGGTCCGGAGCTTGCGAAGGACCTTCTCCCACGAATCCGGGTGCGCGGTGATGGCGTCAGGCAACAGGCTCTCCAGGTCGAAGTCGCCCTTTTTTGACGTGCGGTCGTGGCAGTCGAGGCAGTGCTCGCGCATCACTGCGGCGATGGGCGGGTCGGCCGCGGTTGCCGGCGGCCGGGATGGCGTCTGGGCGAGAGCGGAATGGAAGAAAAGGGAGCCCATGGCGCCGCCGGCCCACAGGAGGCATCGCCGGAATCGGGACGCGGTCCGCGCCACAATGGAGGAGTGGCTTTGCACGCTGGTGAAAGGATGAACGCGGCGCGCGGCTTGAACAAGCCTGAAACAACTTCGCAAGGGGCATCGAAGATCCTGGCGAGGGGAGGACGATGGGAGCGGCCCATGCCGAGGCGGCGGTGGGCACGGCCGAGCGCTTGCGCCTTGGCGGAGGGGCAACTCGGCGCCCTGCCCGGTTCATTTCGGTGGGCTGCCTCTGCCGAGGGCCGGGCGGGGATGTGCCCGGTTTGTCGTTTGCGGCAGTGATTCCAGCCAAGACGATTCGGCGCCGGCTGGCAGAATGCGGGCGTCACCCATGAAGCCCCATTCGCCCTTACCTGTTCCGCCGGGTGCGTCGTCAGTGCCGGCCCGCGGGTTGGCGGTGCCGGACCCTGTGTCGCCCGGGCCGCGGCGTGTCGCGCAGCCGGTTGCCCCGCTGCTGCCCTGGCGTGGGGATGCCGCCGTAGCGTTGGATCGCCGGGGTACGGGCTGGCTGGTGGGCGCCGTGATGGGGCTGATCATGGCCGGACTGGCGGCGAGCGCGGACGAGAGTGGGCTGCGGGCGGCGGGCGGCGGGGTGACCAAGGGTGAAACCATCGCCGAGGAGGGAGAATGGCTCTCGCCCCAGGCGACGGGTCGGAGCGGGCCGGAGTCGCCAAGGGTCTTCAAGGAGCGGATCGTTCCTCACTGGTTTGGCGAAGGCGGGCGTTTCTGGTATCGCAATGATCTTCGCGACGGTGCACGTGAGTTCGTGTTGGTGGACGCCGAGCGGGGCCGACGTGATGCGGCCTTTGATCATGCGCGGCTGGCGGCGGCGCTGTCCAAGGTGGCGGGCACCAACTGGCCGGCCGACCGGCTGCCTTTCGACCGGATCGAGTTCACCGATGATCTGCGGACGGTCCGATTCGCGGCCGGGGGCACGAACTGGCAATGTGATCTGGAGGCCTACGGGTGCGCGCCGATGGGACCGGCGGCGCCGGCCGCCGGCGGCGAAACGGAAGGACCGCCGGATCGCGCGCAGCGACGAGGTTCGCGTTCGCGGGAAGACGAACCGTCGGATCGTTCGCCCGACGGCCGATGGCGGGCGGTGGTGCGGGAGCACAACCTTTTTCTCGTCTCCACGGACGAGCCGGCCCGGGAGCTCCGCCTCAGCGAGGACGGCCGGGAGGGGATGGCTTACGGGGCCATCTCGTGGTCTCCGGATTCTCGGACGGTGATCGCCTTCCGCATCGAGCCGGGCGAGCGCAAAGAGGTCTATCTGGTCGAGTCCTCTCCCCGGGATGGCGGACGAGCCCGGCTGCACACCCGGCCGTATCCGCTGCCGGGCGACA
>DATLZF010000223.1:0-10713 GCA_035574135.1 Candidatus Methylomirabilota bacterium | reverse complement strand
CCGCCTCGACCAGTACTTCCAGGACAGCGTGCGCAAGCTCAACTCCAGCGCCATCGAGGCCGTGGGGCGCCGGCGGGACGGGACGGAGTTCCCCATCGAGATCAGTTACAGCGACATGGAACTCGATGGCGAACGCCACTTCGTCGGGTTCATCCGCGACATCTCGGAACGCAAGCGGGCCGAAGCGGAGTTGCGCCAGAACGAGCAGCAGTTCCAGGTGGCACGCGACATCCAACAGCGCCTCTTCCCCAAGGCGGCGCCGACCCTGCCCGGGTTTGACATCGCCGGCGCCTCCCATCCCGCCGAGGCCACCGGGGGTGATTACTTCGACTACCTGCCCATGGTGGGCAGCCGGCTGGGCGTGGTGGTCGGCGACGTGACCGGGCACGGAGTGGGGCCGGCGTTGCTGATGGCGGAGACGCGCGCCTACCTGCGTGTACTGGCCGGGCGCCGCGAGGACGCCGGCGAGATCCTCAGCCGCGCCAACGGCATTCTGGCCGAGGACGTCGGGTGCGAGCGGTTTGTCACCCTTTTCCTGGCGCGACTGGACCCCGCCGCCCGCGTGATGAATTACGCCAGCGCCGGCCACCCGTGCGGCTACCTGCTGGATCAATCCGGCCAGGTCAAGCAACGGCTGCCGCGCACGGGCGTGCCCCTCGGGATTCGCCCGGACACCCGTTACGAGTCGTCCCCTCCCATCCGATTGGAGTCCGGCGATCTGGTGTTGCTGGTCACCGATGGCATCGAAGAATCCGCGGCGCCGGACAACACCTTCTTCGGTAGCGAGCGGGCCTTGGAAGTCGTCCGCGCCCACCAGCATCGGCCGGCGCGGGACATCGTCGATGCCCTTTACACGGCCGTGCGGCAATTCGCCCGGGGTGCCCCGCAAGAAGACGACGTGACGGCCATCGTCATCAAGGTGCTCTAGGGCCGGAGGGGGTGCCCGGGCGCCGGTCTTCGCCGGTCAGTTTCCGGCGGGCCAGCGCGCTGCGCAGAAAGAGGTCCGGCGGCGCGTGGTGTCACGCTGTCAGCCACAGATCGCCCAGGGCCTGGGCACCCACCAGGATCTGGCCCGCCATGAACTCGTAGCCCTCGGGATGGATCCCCGCGCGACCGGCCAGCTTGTCATCGCGGTCCAGTCGGTAGAGCGTTTCCACCCTTTCGAACTGCTCGCGCAGATAGCGCATCACGACCGGAAACACGTTCGTGTGGCTTCCGGACGCCTCCGAGGTCAGCAGCCGGGCCGGCCGTAACCGTTTGAGCAGTGCCTCCCGGTCCAGGCCGGCCTTGCTGAAATAGCCGCCGTCAATCCAACTGTGAAACGTCCGGTTCGTCGTGTAGCGGTGCGGGTTGGCCCCCACCCACCCGTTGTAATGCTTGGTGGTATGGAGCGGTTGCGCAGCATCGCCCACGTAGTGCCCCATCACGCCCATCACGTAGATCACGTTCTCGCGGGCGTTGGCCACCTCCTCGGGCGTGCCCGCCGTTTCGAGTTCCCGGAGATAGGAAAAGGCGGACTTGAGCTTCGCGTAATGCTCCGTGATCGCCCACGGGAGAAACCCAAACAGAGCCTTGGTGCGGTCCGCATCGTGCGCGGCGTCCGGCGGCGGGAAGCGCTCCGGCCGGGCCGCGCGGGCCGCCGCCAGGTGCGCGGTGAACTCGCTCCGGAAGGGACTCAATGCGCGCCAGTCCATTCCCAGCTCCGGCAGGTCATCCATGTCAAAAAAATGATCCGGTGCGTTGGCGTGCCGGAAGGAGAGGTCCGGCGAGTTGCGCCAGCGGTCAGGCTCGCCGGACAGGAAGGCAATCCGCTCCCGGGCCGCCGACGTGAAGACAAAGGCGGGGAAATTGGTCGGCAGCGACGCCAGCGCCAGTTGATTCACCACGCGGTGCCCTTCGTAATCCCAGGCCGGAAGCGGCATCACCCCGCACCATGCCACGAGCAAGATCCAGGTGGCCCGGGCGGCGCTCGCCCGCCCGTGGCACCAGCGAAAGATCGAAGATTTCATATCGTTTGCGCGAATGCGGACCGGGCCGCTCCGATTCCGAGGATACCCGCAGAGGGTGCGGCGCGAGGTCATGGTTAGTTGAGTCGGCAATCGAAGTCCACAGGGCTTTTGTATTCCGAGGCGCTGGAGCCGTTGCCGATCGGAGCAGGCCCCGGCCAAATCCGAACCCGGCCCTGGCGCAACCTCCGCGTGTGATCGCGGCCCGCTCAAGGCTGCACTTCGACGCGGAAGAACCGCGAGCCGCCCGCCAGCGGCGCCGGCACGGTGAAGCCCGTGGCCGCTCCCTGCGCTCGAATCCAGGCCGAGACCGGAGTCCATGTCCGCGCTTCCGCGCTGGTTTCCACGCGGTAGCCGCGGCCGCTCACGGAGGTCCATTCCAGCCGGAGCCGTCCGTCGGGAAGGATGGCGGGCCGGGCCAGCATCAGGCGCGAGTCGCGGCTCTTCGGGTCCGTGCCCGCGGCGAATTCGGCGCGATCGGCGTGCCCGTCGCCATCGGTATCCTCCTCGCCCGTGCGATCCGGGGCCACCACGCCGAAGACCGATTCCTCCCAGGGATCGGGCAGCGCGTTGCCGTTGGTGTCGGTGAAGGAGTAGTGCCCGCCGAGGGTGAGCGTGCCTCCGGGCGCAAGCGTGCCGGAGTGAGTCGGCGGAGTGAGGAAGAACGGAACCTCGCCGAAGGTGAGCGTGTATTGACCGGCCGGCATGTTGTTCAACACCTGGAACGCCCCTTGGCCCGCGCGGTTGGCCGGGCCGGTCAGGAGGTAGCGCGCCTGCCAGAGATTGTTGGTGATCTGGATGGTGCCGGGCACGATGTTCGATACTGTCACCGAGATGTCGTCCACCAGCCACCCCGCACGCGGGCGGCTGTCAAAGGAGATCAACACGTAGTGCCAGACGACGTAAACGACCTGCCCGAGGTAGGGCGTCAGATCGAACTCGGCCCGCTCCCAGCTCTCGGAGAATTCGGTCACGGTGCCGAGGGGCACCGGCGAGGTGTAGGCGTTGGTGATGAGGAGCACCTCGCCGTATTCGGCGATGTCGAACTCACTCTGTTCGAGGAAGTCGTAGTTCTGTTGGAAGCGCAGGGTCGCGTAATTCCCCCCGGTCAACAGGATGGCCGGACTGATGAGGAAACTCTCGGCCAGGCTGATGGATTGCCCCTCCAGGTTGCTGCCCCAGGCGTTCTCGGGCGAGAAGGCCCCGGCGCCGGCAGGCCGGCCAAGAGCCCACTGTACCTCTGACCCTTCGGCGGTATAAACCGTCCACGCTTCGTCGCCGTTCTCCAAATCGTCCGCCCACGGCGTCGCGAGCGGGGTGAGCGTGGTGAAGACGTAGAGCTGGCCGGCGTTGTCCTCCACGGTGGCATTGCCCGCGCGATCCCGACAGATGACGCGGACATAGTAAGTGCGCCGGGGTTCGAGCCGGTCCAGCGTCAGCTCATGCGTCGTCCGCCAACGGCCATCGTAGGCGGTGAAGTTGATCGGGAATCTGTCGGGTGAATCGCCGTATTGCACCAGCGCGTCGGTCGGCTCCGAGGTTTCCAGGGAGATGAACGCATCGGTGTAGCCCGCCTCGATGGCCACATTGAAGACAACCGGCGCGTTGGTTTCCACGTCGGCCGTGGCGGTGACCGGTGGGCCGTCCCCCGCAGGGTAGCTGACCGAGAACTGATCCCCGTGCCGCACTTCCAGCTCGCCCGCGGCGCCGCTGGCGGCCGTTGCCAGCGCGAGAGCGCCACGAAACACCCCGCGCCGCGCGGTCTCAAACAAGGCCAGATCCACCCCGCCGGGCTGGCGCGGGCTCGTGCAGCGCACGCCCACCGTCTCCTGGCCGGCGCGGGTCAGGTCCTCGACCTCGACAGTGACGACGCCGGGCACGGTGTACACCTCGCGATCCAGGGCGAGCGAGCTGGTACCCTCGGCCGGGGCCAGGAAATTCAGGATGTTCCGCAGCAGGCCGGGCCGGTTGTTGCCCACCCCGGTTCCCATCGGCACCGCGTCCAACGGGAACGACAAAAACACCACGCGCCCGGGGCGATCCTGACCCGTGCGGGGCGAGCGCACCCCTACCACTTCACCACTGCTCAGGAAGATCGGCGCGCCGTTGGCCGTGGCCACCAAAGTGTCCGAGGCGTCCGCCGTGATGCCCAGCAGCTCCTTGATCTCGTCCTCGTATGGCGCGTAATCGAGAGTCACGTCAATACCGGCGCCGATGGCCTCGCCGGGCGCGCCACTGATGTGCGGCGCCCCCGCATCGGCCTCGAAGGATTCCACCTGCAACACGTCGCGCGCGAAGGTGGTGAAGCCCAGTTCCTCCAGGCGCGAAAGGAACTCCATCGACGCGAGCAACAACGAGCCGCCCCCGGCCAGGTAATTGGTCACCGCTCGCGCGTCGTCCGCCGACCACGTCGTGCCGAGGGAGAACTCCGCCACGCGCCAGATCACGGCGCGGTAGGGCTGGAGCAGTTCCGCGGTCACCGGGCCGTCGAGCGACTTGTCCCAGACGTCGTAGGGCACGCCCAGACGGTCCAACGCCTCGGTGTAGCCGGCGAGCGGCGGGACCTCGAACAGATCGTCATGGTAGGCCTCGACGAGGAGGATCGTCGGCGGCGCTGGAGAGATGAAGAAGAAGCCCGCGCCGTCGTTGTCGTTGGTGGCCCGGTTGCCGGCGCGATCCTCAGCCACGACAGCGAAACGGTAGATCAGGCCGGGCCGGACGTTGGTGATGGCCAGTTCGTGCTCCGTCTCGAAGAACCGGTTGGTGACCGCCAGCGTGAGCGCATTGGTTCCGAAAAGCACCAGACTCGTGGACTCCTCATCCGTGGTGAAGGACACCAGCACGCGCCCAAACCGGTTCGTGGTGAACACCTCCGCGATGACCGGCGGCCGCAAATCCGCCCGGGCCGTGTAGCGCCGGGTGGCCGGGGGATTGGCGTCCGTATAAACGGCCTCGATCACATCGCCCTGGCTGATCTCCAGCCGCCCGTTGGCCAGAGCCGGTCCGGTGGCGGTGGCCACGGTGGCCGTAAATGTTCCGCTGGAGCCGGCCGCCCGCAGGGTGATCACTTCTCCCGTCGGCTCGGTGCTGCTGGTCAGACGCACCGTTGCGGTCGCGGCTCCGGCCAGATTTTGGTCGAACAGGCGCAAAACGATCTGGCCGGGCGCGGTGTAGGCGCGGCGATCGAACGACACCACGCCGACGCCGCCCGGCACCAGCGCGCCCGACGCCACCAGGGCGAAATCCTGGTCCCGCTCCGCCGTGTCCACGCGGGCGTCGTCCGGCACGTTGCGGGCTCGCACACGCACGAGGTATTCCCCGGGCAGCGGCGCCGCGAGGTGCACGGCCTCGACGTTGTTGAGGCTGTCTGCCGCGGCAGGATTGGCCACCGACTCGCCAAGGTCGAACTGGTTGCCACGATAGAGCGTGCCGTCGGGCCCGATCACCTCCAGGTCGAGATCGTTCACCAGCGCCGGCAGGGCGCCGGGAAAGCCGGGCACGTCCGTGTAGGCGAGCGTGATCTTCAGAGGTTCACCCGAATCGCTCACCAGCAGCCGCCGCTCGAACGCGCCCCCCGTCACCAACAACTCGGTCTGGTCGGTGAAGTCGTATTGCCGCGTCGAGGCCAGCAGGGCCGGCAGGTCCACGCGGCCCCAGCCTTCGTCCGAGTTGGGCACCGGGCCGGTCTCAATCGAGTCGTCCATGTCCGCGGCGGAATTGATGAGCGCCGCCTTGACCAGGGCCGGCGAAGGGGTGACACCGCGCGTCTCGCGCCAGAACTGCACGAAAACCGCCGCCGCGCCCGACACCTGCGGCCCCGCCTGACTGGTGCCGCCCTGATACAGGTAACGATCCGAGATCGGCGCCCAGGCGTTGTTGTCGTCGGCATAAACGGAACGCAATGAGGCGATCCACGTGCCGGGGGCCACGAGGTCGGGCTTGATGCGTCCGTCCTCGCACGGGCCGCGACTGGAGAAATCCGCCATCGTCTCCTGGCCGGTGTCGTAGATGGCGAACTCGGGGATGGGCAGGTCAAAGCGGTTGTTCTGCGAGGCCCCGGTGGCGATGACGTTCTTGGCCACGGCGGGGCTGCCGATCGTTTGGACGCCCGGACCGGCGTTGCCGGCCGAGAATTCCAGGATGTAGGGCTGATCGCCCAGCGCGAGGGCATCCGCGTCCCGCACCAATGCGTCGAATTCCATCGCGCTCACGTCGTAGCGGCCCTGCGTGTCGTCGCCCCAACTGTTCGAGCCGATGTCGGCGCCGGCGCGAACGGCATCGCGGGTGAGCGTCTCGAAGGTGGGGGGCGGCTGGTAATCCCCGGCCGCGCCGAAAAGCCGCTGTGCGATGAGATTCACGCGCGGAGCGACGCCCAGACCGAAGAGGTGCCCGTTGGCGTCCTTCTCGCCCGTGGTGCCGTTGCCCGCGATGATGCCGGCGCAATGGGTGCCGTGGCTGTGTTCATCCGCCGCATCAGTCAGGGTGCCGTAGTGGAACATCGCCGTGACCCGGCCGGCCAGATCCGGGTGCAGATCGTTCACGTCGCCGGAATCCAGTCCGCTGTCGGCCACGGCCACCGTCACACCCCGGCCGTCGTAGCCGAGATCCTGCATCAGGGTGGAGTTGATGCCGCCATCGCCCGCCACGATGCGCGACGACACTTCGTCGAACAGCCGCATTTTCGGCGCCGGCTCGATCCACAGCACGGCCGGTGAACGGGCCGCCTCTTGCAGGCTGCGGGCGGAGATGCGCCCGCGCAACACGGAGCCAAGGCGGTGCCGCGTTTCGGGGCGGGTCGGTCGCAGCGAGCGCAGCAACTCCGCCCGTTCCAGCGCCGCGGCGGCGGGCGCCAGCACCACGCTCACTTCGAGTTCGGCGTCGGGGGCGGCGGCCGGCAGAGCGCGATGCAGCTTGTGCTCCGGCCGAAAATCCCCCACCCAATGTACGAAGGGCAGCGCGCGCAAACGGCTCCGAGAAACGCCGCGCAGCCGCACCACGAAGGCGTCGTCCGGTACGTAGCGAAGCAGCTCGACGTCGAGCGCCCGAAGCTGTTCGCGCCATTCGGACCGGAGGGGGCCGTTGAACTGGAGGAGTTGCAGGCCGTCCACCGGGGTCGCGTCGGCGGCTTGAGCCGGCGTCAGGCCGGCGCGCGCGGTGCGGATGCGCTCGTTGCGCAGATGAATCATCCGTTCCTGGGCGCCGGCCACGAAGGCGAGGATCAAGAACGCGGCGCAAGCGGCCATCCGGCCGGGCCATCCGATGCGAAGGTTCACGTCGGAAAGTAGGATGGAAGCCGGGAGGCGGCAAGTGAAGCGATGTCCCGGGGGTGCGACCTCCGTCAAACCTCGGGCGCGGCCTGGCGACTGTCCCGCGTTGGGTTCAGGGCGCGGCTCCCAGGAGGCCGGCCATCGCTCGGCTGCGAAAGAGCGTGTCAATCACCCCCGGGCCGGTCTAGCCTTGCCACCCATGAAGCCTTTCTTTCTCTGGTTGGGACTGGTGAGCCTGGGCTTGTCGGTCGTGTCGGCACAAACCTCGTTACCGTTGTGGCCTGACGGGGCTCCGGGTGCCCTGGGCCGGGAGGAAAAGGATGTTCCCACGCTCACACCGTTCCTGCCTGATCCGGCGAAGGCTTCAGGGGCGGCGATCGTCATCTGCCCGGGCGGCGGTTACGGCGGGCTGGCCCCACACGAGGGCCGCGATTACGCGCTCTTCCTGGCGGAGCATGGCTTGAGTTGCTTTGTGCTGAAGTATCGCCTGGGTAGCCACGGCTATCGCCATCCCCGCATGTTGGAGGACGCGGCGCGGGCGGTGCGACTCGTGCGAGCCCGGGCAGACGGGTGGAAGGTCGATCCGCAGCGGGTCGGCATCATGGGGTCATCCGCCGGCGGGCATCTGGCCTCGACGCTGTTGACCCATTTCGACGCCGGACGCGCCGACGCCACGGACCCGGTGGAACGCCAAAGCAGCCGTCCCGACCTCGGCATCCTTTGCTATCCCGTCATCACCATGGGCGCCCATACGCACCAAGGATCGAGGAACAATTTGCTCGGCAAGGATCCCGCACCCGACCTGGTGAGGCTGCTCTCCAATGAACTCCACGTCACGAAGGACACGCCCCCGTGCTTTCTCTGGCACACGTGGGAGGACAAGGGGGTGCGAGTGGAGAACACCCTGGAATTTGCCGCCGCGCTCCAGCGCGCCGGCGTGCCGTTCGACCTGCACGTGTATCAAAAAGGGGCGCACGGTCTGGGCCTGGCGGACAAGCCGCCGTTTGCCAATCCCCATCCGTGGGCGGGCCAGTTGCTCTTCTGGTTGAAGGCGCAGGGCTTCGTCAAATAGGGGCTTCGCCCGTTGTCCGCCAGCGCGCCCGCACCCGGCGGGCCGCCCTGTGGGGAGTCGCGCCCGCAACTCCGCCTCGCTCTTCCCTTTCTTCCACCCGGCCGGCGGCAACCGGCCGCAAAGCTTTGGCAAGCCGCCGGCAGCGGAGTCGGCCTTCCTTCTCTACGCTGCGTCTCATGCGGTCAGCATGGCGCTGAGCCCGATGCAGGCTCGGCCACGCACTGCAACCCCTCAGAAGCAAGACAAGCAATGAAAAAGAATACGATCAACTGTTGGATCCCCCTCGTGCTGGCCGTTGGCTTGGGCCCGGGATCCGTCGCCGCGAGCACCAACGGCTTCGTCGTGCCGGAATTCCGCGGAGCCGCGGGCAGCGAGGCCGGGTATTGGGAATCTTTCACCGTGCCGGTCGGCGCGCCCGGCAACGCTCCAGACCGCCCCGGCGCGACCACGGGGGCGACGCTCTGGCAGAGCGATCCCGCCGCGTTCATCACCGGCAGCGGGAACCTTTACAACCTGACCGGCGTCAGCCAGTTCACGGTGCAGGATGCGACGGCCGCCGCGCTGGGCACCGTCGTGTTACAAATCCGCACCCTGGGCAGCGAACTGGATTACGGCTCCGTCGCGCTTCATTACGCCGACGGCTCGGGCACGCATTCGCTAAGCCCCCTGTTCCGGCTCGAACTGGACCGGGGCACGGTCCTGGGCGCGTCGGTGTCCTCGCTCTGGCAGTGGGATCTGCGCGGATTGGACGTGGACGACTACTCGATCGGATTCCAGGCGGCGGCTCCGAGCCTGAGTCTGGATGCGATGACGCTCGATACGTGGACCAGCTTCGTGCCGGTGCCCGAGCCGTCGGCCCCGCTGCTTGCAGGCGCCGGCATGGCGCTGTGCCTGGGTGTGGGATGGATGCGCCGGATGCGGGGGAGCCGATGAACCGCAAGCGAAGATTGGCCGGCCCGAGACTGCGGGCCGCCGGGAGCGCGCTGCTGGCGTGGGCCGTCGGGCTTTCGGCCGACGCACAGCCGTTCCACCTCGATGACCCCGTGCCCGCCATCGAGCGGTGGATGTACGCCTTCAACGCGGCACCGTGCGATCGGCCGGCCGGATCGGTGTTCGGCACGTTCGGCGACGAGAGCGGCGTGGACACGCGGCACGGGCAACACTTGATCGGCTGGGACACCGGAGCGGCCATTCCCCCGGGGCAGGGAGCCCATCGCTACCTGATCCGCCGGTGCCGCGTCACCCTCACCATCAATCGCGGCAACCTGTTCGTGCACGATCCGACCCACGATGACTTCCGCACCTACTTCGCCCCGCACGAGCCGGGTTGGCAGCCGGACGACGATGCGGGGCGACCGGTCGAGCTGTTCGGAGCGGGCTACCGGAACGGTTTCACGGCGGCGAGCTTTGAGCCGTGCTCGCCATTTGGCAGCAACGCCGCCGGCGAACGCAACGCCTTCGCCGCCGGCTGGTCCACCGAGGGCCGGCTCGTGGACGTGAGCAACAATGTCGGCAAAACCAACGAGGCCTTCCCGCGCTTCGAGGCCGTGCCCTTTGCCGTGGGACGGGCGCTCCTCGTCGAACCGGGCGCGCGCGTGCCGGCGGGCGCCAAGGTGGAATTTGATTTGAACCTGGCCGATCCGCTCGTGCTGGCCTACGTCCAGCAGGCGCTTCACGAAGGCCGCATCCGGTTCATGATCTCCTCGTTGCACGGCAACGCGGGGCCCCAGGGCGCGCCGGCATTCCCGGACTTCGCCACGCAGTTCAATCAGGCGGTGCTCGATCCCACGCGCCTGGAGCTGGAGGGCCGCCTGGTGCGCGAGACGGATGCGGACGGGGACGGCCTGCCGGATGATTGGGAGCTGTTTTACCTGGCCGGACTCGGGCACGGCGCGGCCGACGATCCAGACGGCGACGGCGCCAGCCACGCCACGGAGTATCAGGCCGGCACCGATCCCACGATCGCTGCCAGCGCGCCCCGGGTGCGCCTCCGTGGCCGCGCGGCGGTCGAGGTCCATATCGAGTTCACCCATGCCGCTCTTCGCCGCCATACCATCGAGTATGCGGACGACCTCGGACACTGGCAGCCCTTGCCCGGCCGGCCGCGATTCCATGTCGGAAGCGCCACGGCATGGTGGACGGATGCCACACCCGGCGCGAGCCGACGCTTCTACCGCCTGCGCATGGAGACCCCGTAAGCCCAAGCTCGATCATGCCGCATTCGTTTGACCCCAGGACCGGGATCTCGACCTTCGAGTGTTGCGCGCCGGCCGCCCGGCGCGTCTTCCTCGTCGGTGATTTCAATCACTGGCGCCCGGGATCGCTGCGGCTCATTTGCCACGACGGGCGCTGGCGGGTGCAGGTGCGC
>DATLZF010000222.1:0-5830 GCA_035574135.1 Candidatus Methylomirabilota bacterium | reverse complement strand
GACAACGACGAGGTCGTGAACGTGGACACGACCGGCAGGCGCATCGGCATCCGCATCGAGGTCGAGCCTTCGGTGCCGCTGGGGATCGCCACCTGGGCCACCACCGGCGCGTTGCGCAACATCCGGATCAAGCCGCTGTAGGTGTCCGGACCATGTGCCGCTCCGGGGCAACGAGCAGGAGAGAGGAGGGATGCCGTTGAGCTTTGGGGCACGCGCGCGGGAACTGGTGCAGGCGAGCCTGGCGTTTCTCTATCCCGAGGTTTGCCAGGTGTGCCGGGAACAACGGGCCGTGCCGCCGGCGGGCTACGTGTGTGCCGCGTGCTGGCAGGGAGTCAGGTTTCTGCGCCCGCCGCTGTGCGAGCGTTGCGGGTTGCCCTACGAGGGTGAGATCGAGGGCCCGTTCGTGTGCGCCAACTGCGATGGCGTGGAACTGGCCTTCACCCGGGCCCGGTCGGCGGTGGCGGCGCGCGGCGTCGTGCTCGAAATCATCCATCGCTACAAGTATGGTCGGGAACTGTTCTTCGAGCCGTTCCTGGCGGATCTGCTGGCGCGGGAGGCGGCGCCGGTCCTGGCACGCGAATGCTGGGATGCGCTGGTGCCCGTGCCGCTGCATCCGCTCAGGGAGCGGGAACGGGAGTTCAACCAGGCGTTGCGGCTGGCCAGGTGCTTGAGCCGGGTGACGGGCATCCCCGTGTGGCCCGATGTTGTGCGCCGAATCCGACCGACGCGGACTCAGACGCAATTGAGCCGGAGCGAGCGGGCGGAAAATGTCCGGCACGCGTTTGACTGTGAGGCCGACGCGGCGCCGGTGGGGCAGCGCCTGGTGCTGGTGGATGATGTGATGACCACGGGCGCCACCACCAGTGCCTGCGCCCGCGCCCTGCGGGCGGCGGGCGCCGCCGAAGTTTGCGTGTGGACGGTGGCGCGGGGTCTGATACACTGACGCCCGACCTTTTCAGACCCATTGATATGGATACGACTTCGATTCCGAAGAAATCGCTGGTGGGGGTGGAAAACGTGGAGCCGGCGGTGACGCCGCCACCCGCGATCACCGAGACCTCGTTCGTCAAGAAACCGAAGATCGGTGGAGTGAAGTCGCGCAAGAAGGAGATCCCCGAGGGCCTGTGGACCAAGTGCCCCAAGTGCACCACCATGGTCTTCGACAAGGAACTGGACGCCCACCTGAAGGTTTGCCCCAAGTGCAGCCACCACTTTCCGATCAGTGCCCGGGAGCGCATCCATTCGCTGGTCGAGACGTGCTCGTTCGAGGAGATGGACGCGGACATGACGAGCGTGGATGTGCTGCAGTTTACCGGCGTGGCCTCCTACAAGGAAAAGCTGGAGGCCTATCAGCGCACCACCACGCTCAAGGATGCGGTCATCACGGGCATCGGGCGGATTCAAGATTTCCGCGTCGCGCTTGGGGTGATGGACTTCGCCTTTCTCGGGGGCTCGATGGGTTCGGTGGTGGGCGAGAAATTGACGCGGTTGATCGAGACGGCCACCAGCCGGCAACTGCCGCTCATCATCATCTCGACCAGCGGAGGCGCCCGCATGTACGAGGGCATGTTCAGCCTCATGCAGATGGCCAAGACGTGCGGAGCGCTGGCCTATCATGCCCGGGCGCGGCTGCCCTATCTCAGCGTGTTGACCCATCCGACGACCGCCGGCGTGATGGCCAGTTACGCCAGCGTGGGCGATCTCATCCTCGCCGAGCCTGGCGCGATGATTGGGTTTGCCGGGCCGCGGGTGATCAAGGACACCACCCAGGCGGAGTTGCCGCCGGGTTTTCAGACGGCGGAGTTTCTGTTGGAGCACGGTTTGATTGACGCCATCGTGCCGCGGCTGGAGATGAAGGAACGTTTGATCTACTACCTGGACTTCCTGACCACGGGCCGGGGCAAAGATGCGGGCGTCGTCTGAGGGAACCTGCCGTGGGCGAGCCGGCGTCGGGAACGGGCATCAGCTCCCGGCCCCGTAGGAGCGCAGATTCCACTCTTCCACGAGTTCGGCGGGGACTTCCTCCAGGAAGCGCGACCGGGTCTGCAGGCTGGCGCCGCCTTCGCCCGACAGAAAACGGATCAGCGGATAAGACAGATACAGTTCATTGCGGGCTCGGGTGATGGCGACATAGAAGAGTCGGCGTTCTTCCTCGATCGCCGCTTCATTCTCCAACGAGCGTGAGGAGGGGAAGAGTCCGTCGCAGAGCATGATGATGAACACGACGTCGAATTCGAGGCCCTTGGCCTGATGAATGGTCGAGAGGCGGATGCGTTCGTCGTCGGCCGGGGGCGGCGTGTCACTTTCAGCCTCGAGGTTGGTGAGGAGGGACAACTGGGTCAGGAACTCCTCGGCGGTGTTGAACTGGAGGGCGAACGAGGCCAGTTGTTCGAGGTCCTCAAGCCGGGTGCGGTAGTTGTCGAACTGAGCCTGCAGGTAATCCTCGTAGCCGCCTTCGAGCACGAGGCGGATCATCCTGGACGGTGACAGCCGGGCCTCGGGGGCCTCGATTTGGGCGAGCGTGATGGCCAGGTTCGCCCAGGCGGTGGCGGTCTTCTTCGGCACCACCGGGGCGCATTGTTGCAGGGCGGCGGCGACCCCGCCAGGTTCGGGCTTCCCGGCATTAAAACTGTGCCAGAGCTTTTCCGCCGCCTTGGCGCCGACACCGGGCAACATCCGGACCAGCCGCTTGAAGGCAAGTTCGTCCCGCGGATTGCAGACGAGTTTGAGATAGGTGGTGACATCCTTGAGGTGCGCCTGCTCGAAGAACCGGATGCCGCTGGTGATGCTGAAAGGGATGTGCCGGCGCATCAGTTCGAGCTGCAGTTCAAGCGCGTGAAAATGCGATCGGTAAAGGACGGCCATCTGGCGCAGCGGCACGCCCTTCTCGCGCAATTCGAGCGCCCGCTGCGCGACGAAGGCCGCCTGCTGGTGGCCGTCTTCGCAGGCCACCAGGGCGGGCCGGGTGCCGCTGCGACGGGTGGGCGAGAGCACCTTGGCGAACTGATGCACATTGGGCGCGATGGCGGCGTTGGCCAGCAACAAAATCTCCGGTGTGCTGCGGTAGTTGGTCTCGATCTTGTAAATTGCGGCGCCGGGGTAACGGCGGGGAAACTCGAGGATGTTGCGGAAGTCGGCGCCGCGCCACGAGTAGATGCTCTGCGAGTCGTCGCCCACGACCATCACGTTCCGGTGGCGGCCCGCCAGCAGGTCGATCAACTCGCTCTGTACCGGGTTGGTGTCCTGATACTCGTCCACCAGCACGAACTGGAAGCGCCGCTGATAGTGCTCGCGCAGATCGACATCCTCCCGCAGCAGGCGCAGCCAGAGGACGAGGAGATCATCGAAGTCCATCACGTTGGCGGCGTGTTTGCGCGCCGCGTAGCGTCGGGACAGATCCTCGATCTGCGGCGTCAGTTGGGCGAAATACGGGTAGTTCTGCGTGATGATCTCGGGCAGGGGCCGCGCGGTGTTCACGGCCATCGAAAAGATCGCGCCAAGCACGTCGTGCGTGGGGAAACGCGCGGCCTTGAGGTCGATTTCGGCCTCGGCGACGCAAGCCTTGATCAAGTCCCGGCCGTCCTCGCGATCGAGAATCGTGAAGTCGGGGCGGAAGCCGAGACGCTCGGCGTGGCGACGGAGGATGCGCGCCCCGATCGAGTGAAAAGTGCCCCCCCACAGGGCCGGCAGTTCCCGGCCCAGTAGGTCGCCCACCCGGCGCATCATCTCGCGCGCGGCCTTGTTGGTGAAGGTGAGCAGCAGGATGCGGTCGGGCGCAATCCCCTGTTCGATGAGAAACGCCACCCGGTAGGTGAGGGTGCGGGTCTTGCCAGAGCCGGCGCCGGCGATCACCAGCGCCGGCCCGGGCAGGGCGGTGACGGCGGCGTGCTGCTGGGGATTAAGTTCGGCCGCGTAGTCGATCTGCAGATCAACTGCGGGGCGGAAGGGTTGCAGCACGTACTCGCGTGACATGGGCCGAAGCTATGCCCGGTATGGCGGGAAAGCGAAAAGGAAAAACGCTCCCGCCCGGGGCATCAGCGGTCGGCGAAAAAACCGTACCGGCCGGGTGCCCCCGCAGGGGTGGCCCTGTGCGACGGCATCCGTTTGGCGAGGCGAAACGGGCGCTTGGCGCCGGCTCAGTTCGCCTTCTCAATGCCGAGCAGTTCGACATCGAAGATCAGCGTGGCATTGGGACCGATGTCGCCTCCGGCGCCGCGTTCGCCATAGGCGAGCTTGGACGGGATGACCAACTGCCACTTGTCTCCCTCCTTCATCAGTTGGAGCGCTTCGGTCCAGCCGGCGATGACGCCATTGACGGGGAAGATGGCGGGCTCACCGCGGTTGACCGAACTGTCGAACACCGTGCCGTCGATCAAGGTGCCGTGATAGTGAACCTTGACGGTGTCAGTGGCCTTGGGGGTCTTGCCGGTGCCCGACTTGAGCACCTTGTATTGAAGACCGCTGGCGGTCGTTTTCACTCCCTCTTTCTTGGCGTTGGCGGCCAGGAACGTCTCGCCTTCCTTGATGTTTTTTTCGCCCGCCGCTTTCTGGCGGCCTTCCATCTTGGCCATGAACTCGCTCTGGAACTCGTTCAGCGTCTGCCGAATTTCACTCTCGGTCATCGTGCTTTTGCCGGCGAAAGCGTCCGCCAGACCGGTGGCCAGAATGCGAGGATCGATGTCCACGTCCTGGCGCTTGAATTTGGTGCCGATGTCAGCCCCGATGGCATAGCTGGCGCGTTCTTTGAGGGTTTTCAAGGTGGGTTTCTCCTGGGCGTTCAGGGTGGCGGCGAGCAGGCCGACCGCCACAACAGTGGGGAAGAGGGGCATTGACATTCGAGTTTGGCGCCGCGTTGGTTTGGCTCGCAGCCCGGTGACAGTCCCCGAATCGCGTCGGCGCGTCAAGCGGCGAGTCGGAGCCGGGAGCGATCGAGGGATCGAAACGGGCCGCCACGCCGGAGGACGCACCACGCCCGGATCGAAGGCTGGGCAGCCCAAGGTGGAGGCGTTCCTCTCCCTGTTCCAATCCGGCGGCCCCGGAATTCTTCTTCCACCGGTCCCGACCGCGTGGTTTAACTGCGTGGCATTGCAATGAAGACCTCCGAGACGATTCTGGATCGCGTCATGGTGGATGTGCGCCGCGAGGTGGCCGAGGCCAGCCAGCGCCGGCCGTTGGCCGAGGTGAAACGTCGGCTGGCGGACGCTCCCCCCGTGCGTTCGCTCAAGGACGCCCTGCGCCCGGGCTTTGGTCTGGTGGCGGAGATCAAGGAACGCTCTCCCAGCCAAGGTGCCATGCGACGAGAGAACGTGGACCGCGCGGCCGCCGCCTACGAGGCCAGCCCGGTGGTGCGAGCCGTGTCCGTCCTGACCAATGCCACGCACTTTGGCATGAGCATCGAGCGGCTGGCCGGGGTTCGCGCCGGGTCGAGCAAGCCCGTGCTGCGCAAGGATTTCATCTTTTGCGAATACCAGGTGTATGAAGCGCGCGCCTTCGGAGCCGACGCCATTCTTCTGATGGCCAATCTGCTCGAAGGCCACGAGATGCGGTCTCTTTACGGGTTGGCTCGCGACCTTGGGCTGGAGGTTCTCTTCGAGTGCCACGATCTGGAACAGGTGGCCGCCGTGCCACCGGAAGCGGAGATCTACGGGATCAACAGTCGGACATTCTCCACCAGCGGCGCCGCTTACGCGTCGGCCCGCGAGGCTCGCGCCGCGGGAGGACAGAAGGATTTGACCACTGATCTGGGCCGGTTCGAATTGGGCCGGCACCTTCCGGCCCACGCGGTGAAAGTGGCGGAGAGCGGGGTGGGCGTGGGCGATGTGGCGGCGGT
>DATLZF010000221.1:0-11049 GCA_035574135.1 Candidatus Methylomirabilota bacterium | reverse complement strand
GCCAGGCCGCCGATGATTACGCCCTCGGGCCGGATTCGTTGGTTCACCCCGGCGTCCCCCAAGGCACGGTGACCCGTTATACGTGGACCAACAGCGCCATCTTTCCCGGCACCACGCGCGATTACTGGCTCTATGTGCCACAGCAATACGACCCGGCACGGCCGGCCTGCCTGATGGTTTTCCAGGACGGTCGCACCTACGTGGACACCAACGGTCCGGCTCGCGTGCCCACCGTCTTCGACAACCTCATCCACAAGGGCGACATGCCGGTGACTCTCGGTCTGTTCCTCAACCCGGGCGAGATTCCGCCCGCCGAGCCCGGCGGCAAGGCGCGCAGCAACCGCAGCTTTGAATATGACTCCCTCGGCGATCGCTACGCGCGGTTCCTGCTCGAGGAAATCCTGCCCGACATCGGCCGGCGTTACGCCATCACCTCCGACCCGGACGGTCGCGCCATCGCCGGCATCAGCTCGGGCGGCATCTGCGCCTGGACCGTGGCATGGGAACGACCGGATGCGTTTCGCAAGGTCCTCAGCCACGTCGGCAGCTTCACCAACATCCGGGGCGGCCACGCCTACCCGTCGCTCATTCGCAAAACGGAGCGAAAGCCGATCCGCGTCTTCCTCCAAGCGGGTGCCAACGACCTCGACAACATTCACGGCCACTGGCCGCTGGCCAATCAGGAAATGGCGGCGGCACTCAAGTTCGCCGGATATGACTACAAGTTCGAATTCGGCGACGGCGGCCACAACTTAAAACACGGCGGCGCCATTCTGCCCGATTCCCTCCGCTGGCTGTGGCGCGGTTACTTTCCCCGCTGAGGCAGTCTGAGCCCCATCGATGCTCCTCCGCTCATGAAACCCTTCGTTTTGACCCTCCTCAGCCTGATCGGTTCCCTCAGCACCATCCCGGCTCAGAACCTGGCCGGAGACATGGCACTTTCCAAGATCCTCATTGAGAGCGCCGACTGGGAAATCGCCGCTCAGGGCTTTGGTTTTACCGACGGCCTGTGCGCTGATGCCGCGTGCAACCTCTTCTTCTATGACCTCGGCCGCGGCACCGCCATTAAGAGGCTCGACGCGGCCGGTGCGGTCACGGACGTGGTGACCAACGCCCCCAAGTGCAGTGGGCTCAAGTTCGGGCCAGACGGCCGACTCTACGCCTGCACGCAGGGCCCGCGAAAGCAGGTCGTGGCCATCGACGTGACGACCGGGCAGTTGACCGTGCTGGCCGACGACGTGCAACCGAACGACCTCGTGGTTTCCCGCCGCGGCGACGTGTATTTCACCGAGACCGGCAAGGGCCAGGTCACGCGCGTCCGCTCCGACCGCCCGCCGGAGGCGGCCGCCAAGGGCATCAACAAGCCGAACGGCATCTCCCTTTCACCCGACCAGGGCACCTTGGTGGTGTCCGAATATGGCGGCCCGCACGTGTGGGCCTATCGCGTGGAACGCGACGGCGCGCTTTCCGCCGGCTCGCCCTACATGACCCTGCGCGTGCCGCCCGGGCGCGAGGACAGTGGCGGGGACGGGATGACCACGGACGACCAAGGCCGTTACTACGTCACATCCCATGCGGGCATCCAAATGTTCGACGCCACGGGCCGACTGGGAGGCGTGATCGCCAAGCCCCAGAACAAGGCCACCGTCAGCGTCGCATTCGCGGGACCCGATTTGCGTTACCTCTACGTCGCCAGCTCCGACCGCATCTACCGGCGAAAAACACAGACCCGCGGCGTACTGTTTCATTTGCTGGAAGCCCCGCCCGGCCCACGACCGTGAGGCGCGCTTAACGGCGCCAATCCACCAAGGCGGCTCGCCCCACAGCCCACCCGCCATCGGCCGCGGTACGGCCCTCCCCCTGCCGGGGGCCCGGCCAGCAACCTCCCCGCGCACGACCAAAGGCAAGGAGGCCATTATCCTTGTCAAAAACCGGTCCGCGCAAGGCGCCACCAAACAAACGCAAGCCACCGGAAGCGCGCCGTTTCCCCTTCCAGTATTCATGCCGCGGATCTGCATGCAGAGCCTTTTCCAGTTCACGATTCAACCGGACCTCCAGACCCCGCCCCGGCAAAGGCGGCGTCACGGTCTGGCAGCCATCGGCCAAGTGGCCCGGCCACGTCTGGCCTCGGATCTCTGGAAACACTGTGGCGTCCCCCTCGTGACCGGCAAGACGCCCCGTCCGGGCTTGGAGCCGGAAGGCCGCTGTTGCTTCGCGACAGGCTGCGAGTTCATCGAGAGCTCCACCAGCAAGCGGCGGTCGGCGGCCACCCGGGCGTTTCGCACGACTCGCGCACGATCGTTTTCGATTTATGACCCATCCCACAGACAACCTTGACCTGCTTCCGAACCGCCCGCTCTCCCTGATGCCGCCGCATTGGCGCGCCTCTGCCGCAACCTTTTCCCTGGTCAATGCCATCATGCTGGCCGGGGCTGCGCACGGGCAGGAACAACCGACCTCCGGGGGCACCACCAATGCGCCCTCCGCCTCCGGCACCGCGACCAACGCGCCGACGAACCTGCCGGAGGTTGTCGTGCAAGGGCAACAAGAGCCCGCCTTCAAGGTCGATCAGCTCTCCTCGCCGCGTTACACCCAGCCCTTGGTGGACGTGCCTCAGACGGTTGTGGCGGTGCCCAAGGAGGTTTACACCCAGCAGGGAGCCACCACCTTGAGCGACGTGCTGCGCAACACGCCCGGCATCACCTTCGCCGCCGGCGAGGGCGGCAATGTGGCCGCTGGCGACGCCTTCTTCATGCGCGGCACCGACACAAGCAGCAGCATCTTCGTCGATGGCGTCCGCGACAGCGGGGGCTACTTCCGCGACGTGTTCAATGTCGAACAGGTTGAGATCTTCAAAGGGCCGACCGGAGCGGACAACGGTCGTGGCGGCAGCTCGGGCTACGTCAACATGGTGACAAAAACGCCGTCCCTGACCAAGGCCCACAGTGGTTCCCTGAGCTATGGCAGTGCCGAACACAAGCGCCTCACGGTCGATCTGAATCAGCCGTTCAAACTCGGGGACGACGGCGACTGGCTGAGCAAATCATCGCTGCGCTTGAACGGCCTGTGGCAAGACGGGGGCGTGCCCGGTCGCGATTTCGTCGAGGACAACCGCTGGGCCATCGCTCCATCGCTGGCCCTAGGTTTGGGCACGCCCACGCGCCTGACCCTGTCCGCAGCCTACCTGGAGCAGGACAACGTCCCGGACTCGGGCCTGCCCGTTGTGGCCCTGCCCGGCGGCCTCGCCGGCGGGGTGGACCAGGAGAACTTCTACGGGCTGGCAGATCGCGACTTTGACGACGTGCAGAGTGGTCGCGTTCTCGCACGCCTCGAACATGACCTGAACGACCACATCACCCTCCGCAGCCAAACGGCCTACACGCGGACCGATCGTGACGCCCTGATCAGCTACTTCCAGAACAGTTCCACGAACGCGACGACGTTTACCACCAACAACGCCGCCATCAACCCGGCCACCGGCACGGTGCCGCCCAGCTATACCCCTTTTGATCCGGTCACGGGGACCGTCACGCCGCGGCGGCTGCGCACTCAAACGGAGAACAGCATTCTCCACCAGCAATTGAGCGCCAACACGGCGTTTTCGACGGGCTTCATCGAGCATGAACTGGGGGCCGGCGTCGATTTCACTCGCGAGGACCAGTTCAGCCCGACCTGGCAGGCCGTCGGCGGTGTCCCGACGAGCATTTTCGATCCGAATCCGTTCCGGGTGCCCACGGTGGCGCAAACGCCCTATCAGGCGACCAACAACCCGTATGCCGAGGCCCGCATCGATTCCGCCGGGCTGTTCCTCTTCAATACCCTCAAGCCTAACCAATACTTCCAGCTCAGCGGTAGTGTGCGCTACGACCACTACGATGTGGACTACGCAAGCGTGCCCGCCGCCTTCGCCACCAACAACACCGCCCGGCAAACACTCGATGCCGACGGTGATCTGCTCAGTTGGAAGGCCGGCATCACCTTCAAGCCCCACGCCAACGGCAGCCTTTACTTTGCCTACGGCAACACGTTTACGCCGCCGGGCAGCGGCTTCGCCCTGTCCAGCACGGCCAACAACCAGAACAACCCCAATCTCGATCCCCAAGAGGCACGCAACTACGAGGTCGGCACCAAGTGGGACTTCTTCGACAAGCGCCTCTCCACGAGCCTGGCCCTTTATCACTCGGAGAATCTGAACATCGTCAGCACGGACGCGACGACCTCGCAGGTCACCCAGGACATCAGCGAGACCGTGCGCGGCATCGAGTTCGGCCTCTCCGGCCGCATCACCGAGAACTGGTTCGTGTTTGGCGGCGTCGGCTTTGCCGATGCGGAACGCGAGGCCAGCGGCACCACCGCCGCCGGCACACAGGATGGCGCCGATCTCCGCTTCCTGCCGCGCCTGTCCGCCAACCTGTGGACGGCGTACAAGTTTCCCTTCGGTCTCACCCTGGGCGGCGGAATCAACTACTCGGATTCGGTCATCCGCAGCACCGCCAACAACCTGACGACCACCCCCACCAGCATCCCGGAAGCTCCCAGCTTCACGGTCCTCAACCTGATGGCCGCCTACGACGTGAGCAAACACTTCACACTGCGCGCCAACGTCAACAACGTGACGGACGAAGAGTATTTCCGCCTGAACAACAACGGCGGTCGCTACTATCCCGGCACCCCGCGCTCGTTCCTGCTCGCGGGCGAGTTCAAATGGTAGTCACGCCATCTCCCTTCCATGTTAATCAGCATTCCTGAAGTCTTAACCGCCCAGCAGGTGGCCGAAGCCCGGCACCTGCTCGAGACCGCCGAGTGGGTTGATGGCCGGGCAACCGCCGGGCATCAGGGCGCGCTGGTCAAGGATAACTTGCAACTGCCGGTGGATTCCCCGGTGGGGCGCCAGGTCGGCGAGATGATCCTCAAAGCTCTCGCGCAAAACCCGCTCTTCATCGCCGCCGCGCTGCCACTGCACATCCTGCCGCCGATGTTCAATCGCTACAGCGGCGGACAACACTTCGGCACCCACGTGGACGGCTCCATCCGCCAAATTCCGGGAACCGGCCGGCGCATTCGCACCGACCTGTCGGCGACCTTGTTCTTCACCGCACCGGAGGAATATGACGGCGGCGAACTCATTGTGGAGGACACCTTCGGGGTCAAGAGCGTCAAACTGCCAGCCGGGCACATGATTCTCTACCCCTCCACCAGCCTGCATCAGGTCACCCCGGTCACTCGCGGGACGCGACTCTGCTCCTTCTTCTGGATGCAAAGCATGATTCGCAGTGATGCCCAGCGCTCGATCCTTTTCAACATGGACGTGGCCATCCAACGCCTGGGCGCAGACAAGCCGGGGCATCCCGCCGTGGTGCAGCTCACCGGCGTGTATCACAATCTGCTCCGGCTGTGGGCTGAGGTATGAAAGTGCGCAGAATCCTCTTCTGGCTCCATCTTCTCGCCGGCATCGTCGCCGGCATCGTCATCCTGATCATGTCCGTCACCGGCGCGGCCATCGCGTTCGAAAAGGAGATGGTTGCCCTGGCCGAGCAGAAGATTCGCAAAGTTGCAGCGCCGGCCTCCGGCACGCCCCGCCTGTCCCTCGACGAGCTGCTGTCCCGCGCCGAGGAAAGGGCGTCCGGCGCCCGGCCGTCCGTCATAACCGTCTTCGCCGATCCGCAGGCCGCGGTATCGATCGGCTTCGGTCGCACCAACGCCTTCTACGCCAACCCGTACACCGGCGAAGTGCACGAACAGGCGGCCCAGGGGACGCGCGCCTTCATGCATCTCATGACCGACTGGCATCGCTGGCTCGGCCAGCACGGCGAGGGCCGCGCCGTGGGCAAGGCCATGACCGGCGCGTGCAACCTCGCCTTCCTTCTCCTCTCCGTCTCGGGCATCTTCTCTGGTGGCCCCGCCAATGGTCGTGGGCGGCGCTCAAAGGCATCGCCTGGTTCAACACCCGCCTCAGCGGCAAGGCCCGCGACTGGAACTGGCACAACGTCATCGGCATCTGGTCAGCTCCCGTGCTCGTCGTCTTGACGGCAACGGCAACAGTCATCTCCTACACATGGGCGGGCGACCTCATTTACAAGGTCACAGGCAGCCCGCCTCCGGCACGGCCCGGCCCTGGGGCCATGAGCGCACCGGCCGTCGAAGTGCCACAACCGGCGCCGGGCGCCAAACCTCTCGGCTACGAAGCTCTGGTTGCCGCCGTGCAAAAACAACTGCCGCACTGGGAACAGATCTCGATCCGCTTCGGCGGCGGTCCCGGACAGGGCCAGCGCAGCGCCGCGAGCCGGGGTGAACGTCGTCCCCAAGGGCCACCCCGCGCCGAAGGCGGAGAGCGCCCCCGCGAGGCTCGCGGTGAAAGCCGCGCCGGCGGCACTCCGCAGCCTGTATCCGTGTCGGTCCGGGAACGCCACGCTTGGCCGCTCTTCGCCAGCATCTCGCTCTCGCTCGATCCGTTCACGGGTGCGATCCTCAAGAAGGAATCCTACGCCGACTTCAACGTCGGCCGCAAGGTGCGCACGTGGATGCGCTTCCTCCATACCGGGGAGGCCTTTGGCTTCTTCGGCAAACTCGTCGCCGCGCTCGCCTCGCTTGGAGGCGCGGTGCTCGTCTGGACCGGCTTTGCGCTGGCGTGGCGCCGGTTCCTGGCGTGGCGTCGCCGGCAGACGGCAAACTCACCTTCCGTTGAGGCGCACCACGAAGCGCCAGCGTCGTGACCACGGCCACCCTCCAGACCACTTCGCCCGCCGCGTTGCCCCAGGTCAGTCTCACCGCGACCGTGGGGCCCGACCCGACCGCACGGCAGGAGATCACTTGGATCGGGGTACTGACGTTGGTGCTCTGGGCCTCTTGCATCACCATCGGTACTCTCGGCTTCGTGCTCCCCTACACCCGCCCGCGTCCGCCGGCCAAACCGCCCGAGCCGGTGCAGGCCGAGATTCTCCACGTCGAGCTCAGCAACGATCCGTTGCCGCTGCCTGATGTCGCGCCAGCACCGCCCGATCCTTCACAACCTCCGCCGCTTGCCGATCTGGCCGTCACGCCTCCCCCGCCGCCAATGGTCGCCGTCGCCCCACCCAGCCCGGCCATTGCGTTCGCGCTGCCGGTGCAAGGCCCCGTGCGCGTTGTCGAGGCGGCGCAGGCCGCCTCCGTCGCGCCACCCGCTGCCATGCGCGTCGCGCCTGTCACCGCACCACCCCTGCAACAACTCGTTCACGGCCGCGGCGAGGGACGCCAGCCCGCGCCAGAATATCCGCCCCAGGCGTTGCGTGCAGGACAGGAAGGCACCGTACGCGTCCGTTTCAGTGTCGGCCAGGACGGCCGCGTCATCGCCGCCGCAGCCACGCAGCCGTGCCCGTGGGCACTGCTCAACGCCGCGGCCGTTCGCGTCGTGCGCGAGCGCTGGCGTTTTCCGGCCGGGCCCATGCGGCTCTACGAGGTCGCCATCCGTTTTGAGATCAAGAAGCGAGGGGAAATGATCCGAGCCACGCCGCAGATGACGATCACGAGCGGAAACTGTGCGTCGATCCTTTGTAACAGGAGCAACACAATGGATCCGGGTGAACTGGCCCATCGAGCACCACAAGGCCGCTCATCGGTCAACGCGCGGATCCTGCGCGCGCCTGTCGGGCCATTCGCCCACCAACACGGGCCGAGGCCCCGCTCCCCCAGGGCCCCGGCCAAATCGGGCCTGCTCCACCGCGATAATCTCTGTTAAACCCATGAATCCTGTTTTCGCGAACATCGTCGTCGATCTGTTCATCAAGGGCGGCCCCGTCATGTGGCCCATTCTGCTGTGCGCGGTCACGGCCCTTGTGGTGGTGGTGGAGCGATTGCTCTGGTGGTGGCAACTCGGCCGCCGTTGTCATCACGAGCGACTCGACCAGACATTTCAGGCCATCTCCGAGGGTCGCTTCGCTGCCGCGGAGGAGATCAGCTCAGACCCGAATGATCCCTTCCTCCAGGTCGTCAACACCGGCCTCACCCACGCGCACAGTTCCCTGCTCGGGGCCATGCAACTGCGGGCCAGCGACGAGCTCGAACAGGCCGAGAAACGGCTCTGGATTCTCAGCACCTTCATCACGCTGGCACCCCTGCTCGGCCTGCTCGGCACCGTCACCGGCATCATGCATTCGTTTAACTTCGTCGGCGACGAGCAACTTGCCGCCACCAAGGTCAGCGGTGGGATCGCCGAGGCACTCATCGCCACCGCCTGCGGTCTGGGCATCGCCATTCTCTGCCTGCTCCCTTTCAACTACCTGACGCGCCGCCTCGCCCACCTGCGCGGGCGCCTGGAGCGCACGATCAATCACGTCGAACTGCTCGCCGAGTCCGCCCGACACCACGGGCATGACCTGGAGGAATTCGCCCGCAACCGCACCGTCAACGCCACTGCACGTGCCCGATCCGCCACAACGCGCCCCCCAATTGCCCTCTGATTCACTGACGCCATGCCTGTCAAGCTCGGCTCCAAACTCCCGGCGGAACACGAGGCCCGCATCGAGATCGTTCCCTTGATCGACATCATGTTCTTCCTCCTCGCGGCGTTCATGCTCGTGAGCCTCAGCATGGTGAACATGAAAAGCGTCAAAGTAAACCTGCCCACGGCCACCACCGCGACACCCGATACAAAGAAGGATTTCATTCACATCTCCGTTGACAAGGGCGGGCTCGCCTTCCTCGACCAACGGCCCGTCGGCAACCACGAACTGGCGCAAATACTCGCCGCCGCCAGGACGACCAATGCGACTTTGCGCGTTTTCATCAGCGGCGATCAGGACGCGCGCCACGGGGACGTCATCCGCGTGCTCGACGTGGTACGCGCAACCGGCATTGAGAAAGTGGCCTTCGAGATTCGCGAGTCGGCCACGACGGTCAGCCCATGAATCGGTTCCTGCAATACGCCAACCTGGCCGGCGTCACCGCTCTGGCTGTGCTCTGCGGTTTCCAATGGAGCCTCAACCGCCGGCTGAACCTTGAAGCCAATTCCCTGGAAAAAACGCGTTTGAATCTGATCGCCAAGGTCACTGAGCACGAGCAGACGATTCACGGTCAGGCCGCCGACCTGGAAACCTTCCGCGCGCAGCTCACCCTTACCACCACATCCCTCAAGGAAACGGAAGCCAGGCTGGCCGGAGCGCGCCGCGAAGTCGCTCAACTCGAAGCCGAGCGCGAGCAACTCCAAACCACCGTCACCAACTGGGCCGCGGCCGTGGCCGCGCGCGACCAACGGCTGCGCGAAGCCAACGCCCGCCTCAAACAGCTCGGCGAGGAATTAAGCGCAAGCATCCGCAAGTTCAACCAGCTTGCCGAGACCCACGGTGCGCTGGTAAGAGCGTGGAACGACCAGCAAGCGAAACTCGCCGCGATGAGGACGAACAGTGCGGCAGCGACGACACCCTGACGCAGGCCGGCCGGCCGACGCCGCGCCGTGCTGGGCCCCGCAACGACCGCGCTGCCAAAAACCCATGCGCCTGCTGGGCACCTTGGCCCGTTGGCCGCCGTGACATGATCCACGCGCCTTTGCCATCGCCCGCCGCCGCCGTGCAACGAAACGATCCTTGCGCGCACGGGGCGGTGTCGTCGCGCCGCGCCCTGCGCGCCAAAAACCGGGCGTGGATGCGCCTGGGCCCGGGTGGATCACCGCCCTGGCCAGCGCGCCGGAGCGGGCCGCGCGCGATCCGCGGGAGTGCGCGCGGCGTCGAAGGGCCGGCACCTCACGCGCCGCGAGCCCAGGGACCCAAAAGCAATTTACAAGGAAGCGGAAAAGAAAAGACCCGGTGAAGTTGGACCGGGCTCGTTCAACCACTCATAGCTTTGAGGCTCGCACGAGCACGCCCTCGTCGTGCTCCAACTCACCGGCGCGCTCGCTCAAAGCTACCTTCGGGGTTAGGCGATTCAAAGTATGCAAACAGTCGCTGATTTTTCGGTTCATGGTAGCTCTCGTACACGATAATATCTTTCCCTTTGGCTGGAGTCCGGGTCTACCGCACGATTTGTCAAACCGTTGCCAGCGATCGGCGCACCGAAAGGGATCCACGAATTCGTGGCGGCCAAGGACGTGCGGTATTCCAACTGATAAACTTTGTTTGTGCGCGAGCTCCAACCGACCTCGATACCGTTCGGTTCACGTCGGATCGTCAACCGCGGTCGAGTTATTTCCACGACGCCACAAATCTGGATCGTGTCCATGGTGGTGATGTCCGGCACATCGTTCCAGGTACCGGGCATGCGAAAGGACTCAGTCCGGGAAGGGTCCCACATGAACACGAAATCCTCAGGCTCGCCGCCGTAGAAGTGATCATTCGGCTCACCGGTGGACCAATTGGTGAACGTTGATGATGATCCATCCGCCCAGGAGAAGGCACCGTGGGTTTGCTGGCGATGATAACCTATCCACAAACATCGCGGTTGCCCACCGAAGGCAGCGAAGGTCGAGAAGACCCAATCGTTCTCTGCCTGATCCTCGATGGTTGCGAGGTGTCCGCCCAGTTCGATAGCCTCCGCCTCCGACGCAGGCCAAGTGTTCTGGGCGAGCAGATAATAAATGTTTCCGTTGATACTGTTCGTGATCGGACCAGTGAGGACATCGCTGTGCAGCGGCCGGGCAAAAAGGCACGACACGAGTAACGCGAGCGTCAGCGTTTGAGCTCTAAGTTGTGGGTCTTTGGGCATGGTTAATTGACGAATGAACGTTTCATGGTGCCGCCTAACAGTTAAGTGAAGTTAAGTGAAGTTAAGTGAGCGACAGTCGCATTGGGTTGGCTGTCGTCATCTCATTGATTGCGTAAAATGACATTCTCGCAACGACCTGTCAAGCCATGAGTTCGTCCGAGCGGCTCCGTTTCTTGTCGTCTAACAAGGCGCAAACGCGACAGCGGCCGCAGGGCCGTTTGCAGCCCAATCCCAAGTTGCCGTTGCGCCAGCAGGTTCACGAGGTGATGCGCTTCTTCCATTACTCGCAGCGGACGGAGGAGGTGTATTGGCAGTGGATCGTCCGTTACCTGCGGTTTCACAAGCGGCCGGTGGCCCCCTCTGCCCGGCCCTCTCCCC
>DATLZF010000220.1:0-4813 GCA_035574135.1 Candidatus Methylomirabilota bacterium | reverse complement strand
GGAATCAAGGCGCTCTCGGGAGGGGGCGCGGCGCCCACCGATCGCTTCTGGTATCACCCCAACCTGCCCGCCCTGGTCAAGGCGCTGCTGGCGCGCGGAGCCAATCCCAATGCGCGCATCGCGCGGGACTTCCCTCCCTACGACAATCTCCTGTTTGGCCACACGCTGGGCAACAATCTTCCGCAGATCAGCCTGGTGGGCGCCACGCCCTACCTGCTGGCGGCCGCCACCGGCGATGTCGGAACCATGCGCCTGCTGGTGGAGGCGCGGGGCGATCCCAAACTGGTTACGGTGGACAGCACCACTCCCTTGATGGTGGCGGCAGGGGTCGGCGTTGAGCGGGGCGATCGCGGCGAGCAGGATCGGCAGAAGGCGCTGGCGGCGGCAAAGCTGGCATTGCTGCTGGGCGCCGATGTGAACGCCGTCAACCGCGAGGGCCGCACCGCTCTGCATGGCGCCGTGCTGCTGGGCGACCAGGAGATGATTCGATTTCTCGTGGAGAATGGCGCCGATCTGGAGGCCAAGGACATGTACGGCCAGACGCCTCTCAGCATCGCGCTCGGCGATCCCGAAGGGTTGATTTATCGCCAACTGCCGGGAGACGCCTATGATTACCGCTTCCGGCAGCCGCGTCCGGGCGGGCAGAAGGAAATCGCGGATCTGCTGCTGCAATTGGGCGCCAAGCCCTTTACCGGCAAGTATCGGGATCGTTCGGGCGAATAGTCCGGTTTGGAAGCGGGTCAAGTCCGGGGATGTATTGCCCGCCGGGGGATTCGGGGAAAGCTCCGGGGGCTGAGTGGGGCGGGAAAGAATCAACCATCGTTGGGAAAGCCGAATTCGCCTCGCGGATCGCGAGCCAAGGTGTCGCGCTGGCGCGGGAGGCGAAATTTGTTGACAGGGCAGCCGGCTTGTGCTAGTTAAGGGCCAATTTCGTTTGAGGCGGTCAGAAATCTAAGGAGGATGACGGTATGTCCCAGAGACAGATAATGGGGATTTGTCTGAGTGTGTTCTTGCTGCTGTGCAGCAGCGCCGCGGTGGCGCAAACGTCCACGGCGCGGATCACGGGGCTGGTGACGGACGCCAGCGGCGCCGTGCTGCCCGGAGTCGAAGTGGTGGTGCAGAACGTGGCGACCGGGCTGTCGCGGAGCCTCACCTCCAATGAGCGGGGCCGCTATGTGGCCGCCGATCTGCCCCCCGGGCCGTATGAAATCACCGCCACCATGGCCGGTTTCGATACGCTGGTGCGATCGGGGATCACGCTGGCGGTGGGCGATGATATCGTCATCAACCTGGGCATGCAGGTGGGCTCCATTACGCAGCAGGTGACGGTGACGGGGGAAGCGCCCCTCGTCAACACCACCACCAGCGGCATCTCCGGGGTGGTGGAGGAACGGCGCATCACGGACCTGCCGCTGAACGGCCGCGATTTCGGCCAACTGGCGCTGGTGCAGCCCGGGGCCCTGGATGTCCGAACCGCTGCGGCGGGCGATTCGTCCAAGGGGTTCGGGACGCGGCTTTCGCTGTCGGGCTCGCGTCCGATGGATACCGGGTATTCCTTGGATGGCACGAACGTGAACAGCGTCGGCAACTTTGCCACGCCGGGAAGCGCCGCGGGCGTGGTTCTGGGAGTCGATGCGGTTCGTGAGTTTCGCGTCGTCACCGGCGGGGGGTACAGCGCCGAGTACGGCGGCTACAGCGGCGGCGTGGTGCAGATGGTCACCAAGTCCGGAACCAATCAGTTCCACGGAACCGCCTTCGGTCTGCACCGCAATGACAACCTGGACGCCAACTCCTGGGAGAACAACAAGACCAACAGCGAGAAATCCGAGTTTCGGCGGAACCAGTTCGGCGGCTCGCTGGGCGGCCCCATCAAGACGGACCGGGCATTTTTCTTCGCCGCCTACGAGGGACTTCGCCAGGCCCGCACGGGTGAAACCAATATCAGCAACGTGCTGGACGAAAATGCGCGCCGCGGCATTTTGCCCGATGGACGGACCGTGGCCATCGCTCCCTCCATCAAGCCGTACCTGGACCTGTGGCCGCTGCCGAACGGCCCCTCGAATGGCGACGGGAGCGCCCGGCGCTACACCCCGGAAAACACCGTAACGAATGAAAACTATCTCGTCGCGCGGGTTGATTATCAATTGAACGATCGGCAGAAGGTTTTCACCCGCTTCAATTTTGACAACGCCAAAGTCAGCGAGCCGGGCGGTTTGGGCGTTCTGGATGACGTGACTCCCTCGCGGCAGAGATTCTCCACCATTCAGTATGAGAACATCCTGACGCCCACGCTGCTGTCGAGTTCCAGTTTTGCGTTCAACCGGATCTCGCTGAATCACGAGATCGAATACACCATCGACTACCCGAAGAATCTGTTCTTCATGCAGCACCAGTATGCGCCCACGTTTACGCTGAACACGCCGGGAGTCAGCTTCAGCGGCGGCTCGCAGCCCTCCACGCGCATTCAGAACAAGTGGGAGCTTTCGCAGGCCTTTTCGTTCTCCTCCGGCAACCACACCTGGAAGTTTGGCGGTTCCTGGTCCTACATCGGATTCAACAACAGCGGGCCGGCGGCGGGGGCCTTCGGGTCCTTCACCTGGAACAACCTGGAACGCTTCCTCACGGACGGCAACCTAGACAACCTGACGGCGGAAGTGCCGAATGCCGATACGGCCCGAACCGTCCGCCAGCAAGTCTACGCTCTTTATTTCCAGGACGACTGGAGAGTGCGCCCCAATTTCACGCTGAACCTGGGGTTGCGCTACGAGCCCTGGACCAGCCCGTCGGAAAAGTGGGGCCGCGTTTCCACCTACCGGGACTGGGTGACGGCCACGCAGTTTAGCCATCCGAGCACCGATGGCACCGATGTCTATTTCGATAGCCCGGGCGAAAAGGCCTTCTCGCCCCGGATCGGGCTGGCCTGGGATGTGAAGGGGGACGGCAAGACCGCGATCCGGGCCGGGGTGGGGATCTTCAACGTCATGCTGCTGAGTCCTTACCTCAACACCGTGACTCGGAAAAATCCGCCGAACGCCGGCACGCTCCTCCAGAATAATCCCGGCGTGAACTTCGCCGGCGCCGCCAACTACGTTCTGGTGAGGACGCCGGCCACCCTTTCCACCACCCTCAGTCCGAGCACCTTCAGCGAGGCCATTCAGTTCGACCTCGACCCCATGTACGAGCTCAAATTCAACTTCTCCATCGAGCGCGAAGTGATGCGGGACCTCTCCGTCACGCTCGGCTACGTCGGCAATCGCGGCACCCACCTGACGATGAAGTCGGACTGGAATGCGCGTCCGGCGACGCTGGTGAATGGCCGCCCGTTTGTCTCGGCGAGCACGCCGCGTCCCAATCCGAATAACGGCGTCATCACCGGCACCACCTCGGATGCCAAATCGTTCTACAACGCATTGAATGTTGAGGTGAAGAAGCGATTCAGCGCCGGGTTCCAGGCGCAGATGGTCTACACCTGGTCGAAAAACGTGGATGACTCCACCACGGGTTTGGGCAACTCCGACTTTTCCGAGGGCCTGGTGACGCAGCCGTACAACCACCGGGCCGACCGCGGGCTGGCCTCAACCCATCTGGGGCAAAACCTGGTGATTAACGGGTTGTGGTCGCTGCCCTCCCCAAGCAATACCGGCTTTGCATCCAAGCTGCTGGGCGGATGGCAGATCTCCGGCATCTTGAAGGCGTCCTCGGGAGTCCCGGTGGGCCCCACGCTGCGCGGTTCCGGTGGCAGCGGCAGCGCGCCGGACGGCCGGCGGAGCGCGAACGAACAGCATCCCGAACTGGTCGCCGGACGGACGGTGGAAAGCATGACCACGGGCACGTTCCAGGGATGCGCCGCAACGACCAACCCCTCAACCGGCCAGCCGCTTCCGGGCTATGCACCGGGCCAGAAGCTGGGAACCCCGGACCTGTACTTTGATCCCTGCGCCTTCGAGCGTCCGTTGGCCGGGTTCTACGGAAACGCCGGGCGGAATATCATCATCGGGCCCGGCTTCCTGAACATGGACTTCAGCCTGATGAAGAGCATCCCGCTGGGGCTTGCGGAAGGCAGCCGGCTTCAGTTCAACGCGGACTTCTTCAACATTGCCAACCGTCCGAGCTTTGGACGTCCGCAGAATGCCACCATCCAGAATAGCAACGGGCGGGTGTTCACCGGAGCGGGTCAGATCACCAGCACGGTGAGCACAGCACGGCAGATTCAGTTCGGGTTGAAGCTGATCTTCTAAACTCCCCGCCCAACGGCGGGTGTTACTCCGAGATGGCTGGGGCAGGACAGCAAGTATGGCCTGCCCCAGCATTTTTCCCAGCGATACTTCGGAAAAAAGAAGCCGGCCAGCCGCCGGAGCCGGGTCGCTTGGGGTGCGCTCTCCCGGGGCACCGACGACAGTTCCGCGGCGCCTCCTGTCAGCCGTTCGGTGAGCGGCATCCTTGCAGCTTATGGAACAATCGCCGTGCGGTGGCCTGGTTGCCGTGGTGGCCGGCGCGAGCCGCCGGGCGGAAGCGGTGCTGAGAAGCTCCTTCCATCTCACGGCCAGGATCGAAGTAGGGGGCGGCAGGGCCCGTCGGCTGATACGGGGAAGCGTTCCTGTTCCCTCGCCTCTCGTCGGGTTGCTGGGGGCGGAGGGGTTTGGTATAATCAGGGCCGACGAGCGGGAGTAACTCAGTGGTAGAGTGCGACCTTGCCAAGGTCGAAGTCGCGGGTTCAAATCCCGTCTCCCGCTCCATATTCATCATCTAAGGGCCAGCGCCTGGGGGCGGCTGGCCAGCGCCTACGAGGGCGCGGTACCCAAGTGGTAAGGGA
>DATLZF010000219.1:0-13419 GCA_035574135.1 Candidatus Methylomirabilota bacterium | reverse complement strand
CCCGCCAGATTCGCATGACCGGTCGGGCCTACCCGCTGTTCGACATCGCGCAGATGATCCTGCAGAAACCGGAGCGGCATTCCGTCACGTTCAGGATCCGCAAGAAGGCCGACGGCACGCCCGCGCAGGCTCTTTTCGTCTGTGCCATCGACGATTCGCTGTGGCTCAGCGAGGACGAAGCGGTGCGTTACGTGTTGGACAAGCACTTCAGCCTCTTTTACCAGCCCGAACGCACCCGGATCGATCCGCCCAAGGGCACCTACACTTTCGTGGCCCAATGCGGCATCAGTGGCGTCATCCTCGGTCCGCCGAACTATCACGACTACCAGAACCAGCTTCGCCGCCTGCACGCCACCCGCTTCAGCCGAATGCCTTTCGAGACGTTCAAATCGCGCGTCAAGATCGTGCGCGATGAAGCCGTGGTGAAGCAGTGGATCGAGGAACAGAGCTACCGCACCGAGTACGTCTGCCTCAACATGCCGGAGCCCCTGAAGCTCCCCAACCGGGACGAGGTCACCAAACACTTCCGGGAGCATCACCTGGCCAACATCATCAAGCCCGTGGACGCCCACAATGTCAGTGGCACCGCATCCCGAGAGTTGAAGAACCCGCAGCTCCGTCAACTCGTGCGCCAGCGCTGGGAGGAACAGCGCCGCTTCCCGTTGCAGATCGCCACGCTGTTGAGCCAGCAGTTCGCCGCACGCGGGCTCCAGTTCTTCAAGGTTAACAAGTCGGTCACCCACGTTTCGGTGGCCCGGCCGCATTATCTCGATCTGGACACCACTCCCGTGTCCGAGAGCGTCCGGCGCATCGTCGAATTCATCAACGCCCATCCCAAGAGCACCCACAAGCAGCTCATCGCAGCTCTGGCGCCCCGTCCGGCTGCGCCCCCGGCCCCCGCCCGGCCGGCAAGCGACCCGACCGCCCCGGATTCGGCTCCCGCAGCCGCCCCCGCCGCCGCCCCGGCCCCGGTCGAGCTCACCCCCGAGGAAGCCGCCATCCAGACTGACCTGCATTGGCTCATCCACCAGGGACACGTCATCGAATTTGCCAACGGCGTCCTGGAAACAGCCAAGAAACCGGCGCCGAAGCCTCCCCCTGCGCCGCCCAAGAAAGGACCGCCCGCGGCCGAGGCGACGGCGACGGCCGAGCCGGGAGCAGCGCCCACTGCCGAAGCAACCGCCGCGACGGACACCCCCGCCACCACTACGGAGTCTTCCTCGCCGGCCGCTGAATCGCCGACCGTTCCGGAAGCGGCCACGGTTGCGCCCGCTGGCGCGGCATTCACCACGTCTCCGTCAGCGCAAACTCCCTGAATCCGATCGAGTCAAGTCGCCTCCCACCATGACCCGGCAGCAAGTCCTTGATCTCTACTTCATGGAGGCCCGGGCACGGCTGATCGATCTGGGCGCCTTCCTCGATCGGGTCGAACGCGCCAGCGGCGAAGAGGATTTCCGCATGCGGGCGTTTCGCAAGGCGCTGGCCGAGTTGAGCCGGGGCGAGCGGGATCATGCCCGCCGTGTCTTGCTGGTGTTGAGCGATCCCACCACCGACCCCATCGACAAGGCGCCGGGCAAAGGTGCCGTCGGCGCCTGGCCGGGAACGACGTGACGACTGCCGGCCGCAGACCCCTGACCACGAACCCCCTCCCCTCGCCATGCGCTACATCGAACCCCACGGGCACATGGTCAGCCGCGTGACGGACGACTACGTGGACATGGTCACCGCCGGCTGCCAGTGCGTATGCGAGCCGGCGTTCTGGGCGGGATTCGATCGCAGCTCGGCCGATGGTTTCCACGACTATTTTTGCCAGCTCACCGAGCACGAACCGAGGCGTGCGGCCAAGTTCGGTTTGCCGCACTACTGCTGGCTCTGCATCAACCCCAAAGAATCCGAAGACGTCCGGCTGGCCGAGGAGGTCATCGGGATCATTCCGAAATTCCTCGACCGCCCCAACGTGCTTGGCATCGGTGAAATCGGGCTCAACAAGAACTCAAAGAACGAGTTGAAAGTGCTGGAAATGCACGTCGATCTCGCCGCCCGCACCGCCCAGCTCATCCTCGTCCACACGCCGCACCTCGAAGACAAGCTCAAGGGCACCCGGCTGATCCTCGACGTGCTCAAGAACGACCGCCGCATCCAGCCCGAGCGCTGCATCATCGACCACGTCGAGGAGCATACTGTGCAGATGGTGCTCGACGCCGGGTTCTGGGCGGGCATGACGCTTTACCCGGAGTCCAAGTGCACCGCCGCCCGCGCCATCGACATCATCGAGCAGTACGGCAGCGAACGGCTCTGGATGAACAGCGCTTGCGACTGGGGCGTGAGCGTGCCCTTGGCCGTACCCTATGCCGCGCTCGAAATGCGCCGGCGTGGCCACAGCGCCGACGCCATCGACCGGATGATCTATCAGAATCCGCTCCGCTTCCTGAGCCAGTGCCCGAAGTTCAAGCTGGCCCGGACCTGATCAGCCCAATGCTCTCCGGTAGGTGCGAAAAGAACGAGGCCGTGATTCACATTGCGGATGCGCGGTCTGGACGGGAATCAACCCGAAATCTCTGCCTCGAGTGTGCCGATTTGGAGCAGACCGAGTCGGGTGAAAACGAGCTTCCGCGCGTCGGCTGGACCTCCCACAAGCCACCTGGCACCGCATCCGGTCGAATGTGATCTTCGCGCCTTTGAAGCAGCCGCGCCGGACCAGGGATCATCGGCTACCGAGCCGCCTCAGCAGCTTCTCGTGGATGCCCCCGAAGCCGCCGTTGCTGAACACACACACCACGTCCCCGCCCTGGGCATGTTGCTTGATGTGCTCGACGATCGCGTCGGCGTCGGGCAAATAGGCCGCCTCCTTGCCGGAGGATTTGAGATCGCTCATCAGCCGTTCAGGATCGAGACGTTCGCCCGGCTGCAGCAACTCCAGACGCGCAACCTGTGAAACCACCACGGCGTCGGCTCCGGCAAAGGCGTCCACGAGTTCGGTCTGGAACACGTTTCGGCGCGTTGTGTTCGAGCGCGGCTCGAAGATCGCCCACACCTTCTGGCTCGGATACCGCACGCGCAGCGCCCGCAGCGTTTCGCGGATGGCGGTCGGGTGATGGCCGAAGTCGTCCAGCACGGTGACGCCGCCCGCGATACCGCGCACTTCCAGGCGCCGTTTCACACCCCGAAAGGTGCTGAAGGCCTCCTGAATTTGCGAGTTCTTCAGGCCGCAGTGCCGCGCCGCCGCCACCACGGCCAACGCGTTGCGCACGTTGAACTCGCCGATCAGGTTCAGGTGATACTTGAAGTTTGGCGTCTCGAACTCGGAGGCCGTGGCCCCCAGCCGGAGGTTGAACGCCCGCAGATGATTTTCCTCGCCCAGGCCAAACTTCTTCACCGGGCAATGCGTCACGTTGAGCAGCGACGCGAGGTTGGGATCGTCGCCGTTGGCGAGGAGCAAGCCGTTGCGCGGAATGAGGTTGATGAAGCGTTTGAAGGCCGTCTGGATCGCGCCCAGGTTCTCGAAGATGTCGGCGTGGTCGAATTCGAGGTTGTTGATGATCGCCACCTCGGGCAGGTAATGGACGAATTTGCTCCGCTTGTCGAAGAAGGCGGTGTCGTACTCGTCGCCCTCGATGATGAACCACTCGCTGTCGGTAAAACGGGCGCCTTGGGAGAAGTTGTTCGGGATGCCGCCAATCAGGTAGCTCGGGTTCAGCCCGTTGTGCTCGAAGACCCACGCCAGCAGCGCCGTGGTGGTCGTCTTGCCATGCGTGCCGGTGACCACGAGCGAGCGTTTGCCCCGAATGAAGTGTTCCTTGAGCAACTCCGGCAGCGAACAATAGCGCAGCTTGTGCTCCAGCACGGCCTCGACCTCCGGGTTGCCGCGCGACAGGGCGTTGCCCACCACCACGAGGTCCGGCTTGTGCGCCAGGTTCTTCTCGGTGTAGCCCAGCATCACCTCGATCTGGCGCGCGGCCAGGAAGTCCGACATGGGCGGATAAATGTTCTGGTCGGAACCGGTGACCCGGAATCCCCTGGTCTGCAGGGCAGCGGCGACCGACGCCATGGCGGTGCCGCCGATGCCGATGAAATGGACGGACTGGGCTGGGGACATCATGCGCGGCTCAGGCCAGGCCTCGTTCCCGAATCGCCGCCGCCATCGTGTTGACACTGGCCAGCACCCGCCGGGCCGCCTCGGGATCGGGCACCTTCAGCCCAAAATTCTTGTCGAGGGCCACCACCAGTTGAAGGGCATCGACGGAATCCAATCCGAGACTACCGGGGCCGAAGAGCGGCTGGTCGTCGGCGATTTCGGGGGCGCTTACCTGGAGCATGAGGTTCTCGACCATCATTTGCTTCAGTTTCTGTTTGAGGCTCGCGCTGTCTTGCATTCAGAGAATTCCGCCGTCGATTTTGAGCACGGAGCCTGTGATGTAGCCGGCCTCAGGACAAGCCAGAAATCGGATGGCCGCCGCCACTTCCTCGGGCCGGCCGAAACGGCGCATCGGCACCCGACCCAGGGCGGCGCGCCGCGCTTCCGCATCCATCCCTGCCAACGACTCGGTCTCGATGTAGCCGGGGCACACGGCGTTCACGGTGATGCCGATGCGCGCCACCTCCTTGGCCAGCGATTGCGTCAGCGCCACCACTCCGGCCTTGGCCGCCGCGTAGTTGGCCTGCCCCGCCGGCGCCAGCATCGCACTGAGCGATGCCACATTGACGATGCGCCCGTATCGTTGCGCGATCATGGTGGGCAGGACCGCCTGGCATCCGTGAAAGACGGAATCCAGATTCGCCTCCAGCACCCCGCGCCACGAGGCGTGCGACATGTTGGCCAGCAGGGCGTCCTCGTGCGTACCGGCATTGTTCACCAGCACGTCCAACCGGCCACATTCTTCCGTGATCCATTTCACGGCCACCGCCCATGCCTCGGGTCGCGTCACATCCAGTTCCAGACATCCGGCCCGGCCGGAGAACGCCGCCGCCAGGTCATCCGCCTGTTCGCGCCGCCGATGAATTCCCAGCCAGAGCCGGTTTTCGGGGGACTCCTCGAGAAACGCTCGGGCAATCGCCCGCCCTAATCCACCATTGGCTCCGGTAACGAGAATGACGCGTTGTGCCATGAACGGCCCAGAGGCTAGCGATCGGTGGAGAATTCTCAACTCTCGCCGCCATCCGGCCCAGCAGCCCCAGGCGCCGCGGATATCGCCCCCCTCCTTACGGCGCGATCCGCGCTCCGACCGTGACCAGATCGGAAAGTCGGTCCACCGGCTGCCGCCCCGCCCAGCAGATGCCGCGCAGCACCAGCAGGCGAAACAGGGGATCGTCAAAGGTCCAGTTGTAGTGACCGAGAATGGAGACGAAGACCCGGCCACCGTCCCGCTCAAAGGTCCACAGCAAGGGCCGGGGTTGCCCATCTTCCTCTGCCCGCGCCAGCACCCGGATGCGACCGGCATCGCCTTGCAGGTTCCAGTAGCTCTCATCAAGAAAGCGCGTGCGGACAAACCCGCGTGAGATCGGGTGCGGCTCGGGGTCGAAAACCAGTTCCAAAGGCCCGTGCCGGAACTTTGATCGGCCCCCCTGCCAAGCCAACCCGATGCACTCGCTCAGCTCGTGGACATGCCCGTGGCCATCCACGGCATAGTGCAGGTACACCAATCCGCCGCCCCGCCGCTGGAAAGCGGCCAACTCTGCCGCGCGCTCGGCCGACCATCCCGGGTTGTTCGAGTAGAAGACGATCACGTCGGCCTCGTCCATCTCGGCGCGGCCGGGCCATTTCATGGTCGTCTCAACCCGCACATTCTCCGCCAGCGACAGCAGCCGGCTCCAGCGTTGCAGCCACAGCGGGTAATCGTGCTCGCCCGGTCCATGATCCTTCGGGCCGGCTGCGAGAAGAATGCACAACGGCTTCGCGGCCGTCGGGACCGGCTCGCCTGCCGCCAGCAGCGGCTCCAGCTCTCGCCACGAGCGAGGCGCCGGCTCACCGGGTGTCTCGATCGGCGCCGGCTCCAGCGGTGACGTGAGGAGAAACGTCATCAAATCCCGCATGACTTCCGATCCCAGGGCCACGTCCAGTCCCTCGGGCATGAGTGACACGGTGGAGGGCCGGAGAGCCCTGATATTGCGTTTGGCGATCACGATGGCCCGCCCGGAGGCGTCGCCGATTTCGATCTCGTCAGGCCGATCCGCCAGCAACACACCGGTCAACGACTCGCCATCGTTCAACTCGATCAGGTAGGCAATGTGATCGGGATTCAACGCGGCACTGGGTTGACGGATGTCCTTCAACACCGAGGCATGGTCGCGATGCACCAGGTTCGAAAGGTCGGGACCGATCCGGCCGCCGCGTCCCCGCACCTGATGGCACTTGCCGCACGCGGCCTGTTCGCCGAAGAACACCCGCTGCCCCCGCAGCCAATTGCCACCGGCCAATTCCGGAGCCACGGTCGCGGCCGCCGCCGGGGCATCAGCTTCCGGCCGCGCCCAGGGCAACAGCGCGCGACGCAGCGCCAGGGCGCGCGGCCGGGCATCTTCGGCCGTATGCCAGTGGACGTCGAGTTTGGGCGCGAGACCGGGCGACGTCTCCATGGCCAGATCGAAGCCCACCCAGCGGGGCGGCGGGTTGGATACCGTCAGCGTGGCCCGCGTTGAGCTGTTGCTCACCACCGCGTCCGGCGTCTTCAGTTCCAAGCCGCCGGTGGCCTGAAACGACACGGTCACCACTTCCGGCGCCGGCTCATAATCCAGAGTCGAGCCGGGCTGCACCGCCGGCTGCAGCCAATGGTCTGGTCGCAACTGCCCGCGCAGAACCAGCCGGCCGGCCTGATGGAGATACCGCCACAGGGACTCATGAGCGGGACTGCCCGCAGTCAGTTCGCGGGCCACCATCAGATCCGGGTGAGGCAGCCAGCCGGACCATGTGCTGCGCCCGTCCGCAGATTGCCACTCGGCCAGCACGCCGCTCAAATCGTACGCCAGTTCGGCGACGGGATACTGGCCATCCGGGCTGATCTGGCTCCTGCCGTCCCAGGAAGGCAGGCTCAGGGCGTAGTTGACGGCCGCCATCCGCGGAGCCGTGGCCACTGTGACCGTCTGGCGGTCTGCTGACACGTTGACGGAGGTCACCTGCACGTCGAACCGCGCACCGCTCATTTGTTCCTTCACCACGCGATAACCCGGGCGAAACGTCTCGAAACGGTCCCCCGCAGCCACGAACGGCCCGCCTTCCACGCGCACCCGGCGCACCCAGTCCTTCAACCGGGTCAGGTCGAGAGGCCGGTCGAATATCACGTGCGTCTCCGTGGGACTGACCGGGGCGACGAGCAACGGCTGGGGCAGCTCGCGGTTCGCATGGCGCACGCGGTGAAGTTTGCCCTGCCCCGTCGGTCCGCTGCCCCAGTCCGGCTGGCCGCTGTGGGTGGCCACGATCAGGTCTCCGCGCGGCGAAACGCAAGCATCGACCGTCAGTTGATTCAGCGACGCCAGCAGTTGATTGGCCGCCACATAGCCCGGGGCGGTCTTCACCAGACGGGTGCGATAAAGCTTGCCCCGCGAATAGCCGGTGACGAATGCGTCGCCCGCCCATCGCGCCGGGCCGAAGACCGGCCCGCCATTGACCGGTTCATTGAAGTTCAAGCCGCAGGTGGACTGGTGCTGCGGCTCGTAATCAAACACGCTGGGTTCGTCGATCACCCCCGGCAAATGCCGCGGATGCCGCGGTGGGAAGCCGTAGTGGCGGCCCGGCTGGATATGCAGCAGTTCATCCAGCGGGTTGCCGTTCGGCAACCAAGTCGCCCCCTCCTGGTCGGTGCAGAACAGGTCGCCGTGGCGGTTGAAGGCCAGCGCCACGGAAAAGCGGATGCCGGTGCAAACGATCTCCCGACGCGAGAAATCAGGCGCCACCTTCAGGATCGTACCGCGTTCGCTGCTCAGGCTGTAGCGCGCCCGGCCCGTGGCAGGGTCAATGAGATAGGCGCCGGTGAAACTGGCCGTTCCCAGCCCGAAGTAAACACTTCCATCCGGTCCGACCGCAACGCCGAGGCCATCCACGCCATGCTGCTCGCTCGGCTCGGTCCAAGTGGCCACGGAGATGTCTGCATCCGCGCGGTCATCTGCGTTGGTGTCCACCAGCAACGCCAGCCGCCCCTTACCCGGCAGGAATACGCCGTGGCCAAGCGCGTAACCCGGCGGCGTCAAAGCCAGCCCGATGGGTGCTCGCACGGTGTCCTTGTCCCAAAACGACTCGACGCGATCTTCAAGGCCGTCACCATCCGAGTCGGACAGCAGAAACACACGGCCGTTGTAGCCGACCGCAATGAGTTTGCCGTCGGGACGATACTTCACATTGTTGATGTTGGGCAGGTCCACGGGCAGAGCGGTAACCTCGAAACCGGGGAGAAACATCTGGATGGGAGGAGCGTTACTCACCGTGACCAGCCCGCCCGGGCGGCGCTGGAGTTCCTGGGCCAGCCGGGAAAGGGCCGACCCTTTGGCCAGCAGAGACTCCTCGATGGCCCGCCGCTCCGCGTCCTCCAACGCGCGATCGTACACCAGCACCTCGGCCACGGCGCCATCGAGGAAACCCTGAGCGTGGGGCGGCTCCGGCATGTTCGAATAATGCCGGGCCCCGACAGTGATCAGATCCGCCCCAAGGCTGGAAGGCTGACGATCTCGGGCCGTTTGCGCCCGGCCATCCACGAATGTCCTGACCCCGTCCGGTCCGGAGCTACAGACCAGCGAGACGACGTGGAAGGCGCCGAAGTCGAACGCATCGGTCATCACATCCACGGCACCGCCGAAACCAACCCCTTCGGCGTTCAGCGTTTCAAAGCGCCGGCTCGCGGCGCCGCCGAGGTCGAGCGTCAGGCCACTGGTGTAATCGTTGAAACCCGCGCGGCTCAGCGCAAGGAAAGCCCGGAAGAAGCCGGCGTTCGCGCGCGGCGCGGCGAGCACAAAGACCGTCACGTTCGTCAACCGCAGGCCCAACCGGTCGGCACTCAGAAAGTCATCCACGCCGTCGAAGCGCACCCAGGCCGTCGTTCCGCGTCCCTCCCACCGCGGCCTGGCGGCGGCTCCCGGTTGATGGAGATCACGGCCGTGGCCCGAGCCGTCGAGCCAGTAATCGACGGGATCGCCGGCGGCCAGCGGAGACCATTGCCGGGCCTGACGCAGCTCGGCCTGACGGCCAGCCTCGAGCCACAACACGAGACCCTCCCGAGGCGGCAACGGAGCGGCGCTCGCGGCGAGGAGTGGCAAGGCGAGCACGCACGCCCTGGCCAGGCACCGGGTGGGCATCCCGCGGGATTGCATGACGCGATTGGTAGGGGTCCCTTCGCGACGCGGCAAGTGTGGAATCCGCTCCGTCCCCTGGTGGGGGGTGAATTCCGCGACGGCCGTGCCGATGAAGAAGGTGGATCGAACAAAGCACCATGCTCGCGCGGCAACATGTCGGTGTCCTGACGACGGCACTCCTTGGCTTGGTCTTGGCGGCGTCCGGGTGCAAACGGCAAAGCGTTTCCGCGACCGAACCGGCCCGCATCATCACGCGGTGGAAGTGTCAGTCCGCCTCCGAGACGGGAGGCAGCGTTTTCGGACTCGCCGTCGAGCAGAAGGGCGATCACATCACAGCCCGTCTGTTTGAACTCCGGGGCCGGGATGGTTTCGACATCCTCGTCACCTACCCGCCGGGCTGGTACGACGCGATTCGGCGGGAACTGATCGTCCCCCTCGGGCTGACGCCGGCGGCTACGCGCGAAGATTATCTCAAGTCCGAGTTGCCCTACCTAAAGTTCGAACTGATCCTCAGCCGCGACCGGCTGGTGGGACAAATGATCCTGCCCGGCAGCGCGCCATCCCTCTGCACGTTCCTGCGCTACGAACCGCCGATGGCGCAGGCGCGCTGACACGGGCGGGCGCCGGGGCGGCGAGTGGCCGGGCACATCGATCGCGATTTTCCGTTTCCAATCCGCCTGTCCACTCCGTAGCCTCCGCGCCACAGCTATGGCAAAGAAGACCTCCTACCGGTTTTGTTTTGGTCCGTGGAACCTCAGTGAAGGGGCTGATCCCTATGGCCCGCCCACGCGTCCTGCGCAGTCCTTTGACTGGAAGCTGGCGCAACTGAAAAAGCACGGCTTCGACGCGATGATGTTCCACGACGACGACGCCGTGCCTGACGTGGATACCAAGCCCGCCACCCAGATCCTGCGCGAAGCGCGCGCCCTCAAGCGACGGCTGGACGATCTTGGAATCGCCGTCGAGATGATCGCTCCCCGACTCTGGTTCAGTCCGCACACGATCGACGGCGCCTATACGAGCAATGATCCGAAGTGCCGCCGCTACGCCATTGACCGCTCGCGCCGGGCCATAGACATCGCGCGAGAGATGGGCACCGACCTGATCGTTCTCTGGCTGGCGCGCGAGGGCACCTACATCCGCGAGGCCAAGGATGGGCGCCGGAGCACCGAGTTGCTGGCCCGGGCGCTGGACCAAATGCTGGCCCACGACCGGGCCATTCGGCTGTGCATCGAGCCCAAGCCGAACGAACCAATGGACCATGCCTACATCCCCACCATCGGCCACGCGCTGGCGCTGGCAACGCTCACGCGCGACCCCAAGCGGGTCGGCTGTTTGATCGAGAGCGCCCATTGCATCTTGGCCGGATTGGATCCGGCGGATGAAATCGATTTTGCCATGACTTTCGGCAAGCTCTGGTCCCTTCATCTCAACGATCAGAACGGTCTGAAGTACGATCAAGATCGCCCCTTCGGCTGCACGAACCTGCGCAGCGCCTTTGACCAGGTCCGCGCGCTGGAGCGCAACGGCTACGGCCGCCGCGGCGAGTTCGTTTGCTTCGACGTGCACCCCTTTCGGACCACCAAGCCGGAGCACTGGATGGCCCATCTGGTCAACAGCCGGCGCACCTTCCAACGCCTGGTCGCCAAGGCCCGCAGCTTCGACGAGAAGGCCGCTGCCCGTCTGGTGGCCAACCGGGATTATCAGGCGCTGGATCAGATGGTAATCGAGCACCTGCTCCACGGCTGAAACCGCACGAGGCGGTTGGGGAACAACTCAACGGCCCCGACCGCCCGGAGGCGATCGGGGCCGGAAGCATTCAGCGGCAACTCTGAAACGGGCTCAAGGCGTCCCGGCAGCGGGCATGCCGCGCAGGCTCAGATCCACCACCTCGCCAGGCAGCAGTTTCAGCTCGTTGGGAAGGCTCACCACGATGGGCAGGGCTTGCTCGAAAACGTTCGAACTCATCCCCGAGGAAAAACGGGCCGTGCTGATGGATTCCATCTGCACCCCCACACCCAGCACCTGCCCGATGCCTATCTGCCGCTTCTGCGAACGCGGCCGAATCTCGACCTGCATGCCCACCTCCGGTTGGACGGTCACCGGTGCACGGATGTAGGCGAGAATGCGTTCGGACGAAGGAGACGCAATCGTGACAACGGGCTGGCCCGGCAGAACTTTTTCCCCGGGGCGGACATGGATGGCACTGATGATGCCGTCGATGGGCGCCTTGAGCACCGCAGGTTTCCCCACAAGTCGAATCTGTTCCTGCTGATACTTGATGTTCTCCTCGATGAGCGCATCTGAGGGGGGGACGTTGATAAGCCCCGTCGCTTCCATCGCGGTAATGGCCTTCTGATACTCGGCGATCGCCTTGGTTCGCCACTCAACTTCTGCCTGCAACGTGTCGCGGTCACGCAGGGCCGCATCATAACCTCCCAGACTGACCACGCTCGCCCCTTCGACCGCGCTTCCCCGGGAAGCAATCCCGGCCTCCATCAAGGTCTTGATGCGTTCGAACTGTCGCCCGGCCTCGACAAGCCGGACCTTGGCCATCTCGAGGGCGAGTTGCTCGTCAACCATGTCGAGTTTGAGCCGGAGATAGGTGTCAAGATTGCGGGTGCGATCGAGGTCCATGCGCGCTTTCAGCAGGCGCATGTCCGCCGCAATCGCATTCAGCTCGGCCTCTTGCGCCGCCGCATCACTAATGGCCACCGTCCCAAGCGGCTGTCCCTTGGTCACCTTTTGGATAAGGTCAACCGCCAGTTCGGTCAGGGTCCCCGGCTCAACAACACTGGCGCTGGCTCGAACCGCCTCGACTTCGCCCACGACGCCCGAAGGGCTGACATAGTTCTTCCACATCATGACGACGGCCACGACGATGCCGATGAAGACAACGACGGGCAGAACTTGAATGCGAAACTCGCGCCATCGTTGCGCCGGCGGAGTAGGAATGGGAGACAGTGGGTCCATGATTACAATTCAGATTCGTCCTCGGCGAGCATGCTGGTGACACGCGACACCCCGGCCACCTGTCGAAGCTCGGTCAGAAGATCTTCAACGCGGTTCGAATCGCGCAACAGGAGGCGATAGGAAAGGTCGGTGCCTTCGTAGCCCTCGTGCGACCGCTGGCTGGCCAGGTGGGCCTTCCAACTGTGCCGATCAAGCACGCGCTTGAGGTCGGGCATGTCCTTTGAGGGCCGCGCCCAATGAAGGTTGACGATCAGGTCGTAACGGTGCCGGCTGCCAAATGAGGTGTACCACAGGTATAGCAGGGTTAGGGCAATCAGCGCCGTCCCGACCACCGCGCTGGCATACTTCTGCGTTCCCGTCGCCATGCCAACAACGATGGCACTAAGAATGTAAGAAGTGTCCAGTGTGTCGCGGAGGATGTTGCGGAACCGGACGATGGCGAACACCGCCATCATGCCGAAGGCAGTGATGAGATTGTTCGACAGCACCATCATCACCAGACACACCAACAGCGGCATGATGATGAGCGCGTTGACAAACGTCCGGGAGTAGGAAAGGCCCGAGTGGGTGAGCATGTAAACCCACGCGATGATCTGCCCGCACGCAAAGGCCAGGAGCAAGCCGAGCACCATCGCGGGCCAATTCGCCGGCGAGAGGCCAAAATCACCCGTGAAAAACCAATCAATCATCGTGTCTTCCTCTTCGTTGAGTCATGCAGATCATCGCAACTGCGGCGCCCCCTCGGAAGCCAGCACGCGGTTGTCCGCCCACCCGTAATCCAGTCCGCCGGTTAACGCGACGCTCCGCGGATTCAGCCGGTGCTCGCCTTGGAGCGCGACTCCATCCACGTACTTCGCGGCACCGCACTGCCGCAAACCAAAAACGCGGACGAGCTCACGAAACCAGTCGGGGAAACGGTTGGTAAACTTCAATTCGAGCACCACGTCCCGCCCCCAGACGAGCACGGGGTTGACCATCTCGGTGGAGAGGCGGGCGGTCAGTTCAGGGTCGGATCGCACCTCTCGGTCCATCGTCAGCCGGGCGGAATTGTCGTCATGCGGGACGTACGCCTCGCGATAATACGCGATGTGCACCTTGGGTTTTGCCTCGATGCTTTGCATCAAACGGCAAAAATTCTGCAAGGCCACCAAGTGTTTGGGCTCCTTGACGGAC
>DATLZF010000218.1:0-2771 GCA_035574135.1 Candidatus Methylomirabilota bacterium | reverse complement strand
CCGCAAGCGCCAGATCAGGGCCAGGCCCAGGACCAGCAGCGCGCTCACCGCCCAGGCGCCGGCTGTGGGCCAGGCCGGCGCGGCGCGCAACGCCAGCGCGCCCACGGCCGGCCCGGCGAAGATGCCGATGCCGATCGCCGCCTCGTGCACGCCGCCATGCGCTCCTTTGGTGTCGCTCTGGTTCATCGAGTAGTAGAGCGAGGAGTAGTAGATCAACCCCACGGCTCCGCCGAAGAGCAGTTGTGCCAGCACCAATACCCAGAGGGTTGGCACCAACAGAATGAGCGCGAAACTGGCGATCAACAGCACGTAAGCCCCCAGCAGCCAGCCGAAGCGGTAATGCCAGCCCGTCCAGTGCCACAGGGCGAAAAATGCCGCCAGGCGCGCGAACATCCACACCGAACACACGAAGCCGGCCTGGGCCGTCGAGAGTCCCAGGGTGGCCGCCAGCCCCGGCATCAGCGGCAGGACGGTGTTCATGGCGATGTAGGCAAAGGGATTCGCCAGCCACGCCATGCGACGGAACGACGCCGCCACGTCGGCACGCACGGATTGCATCGGCGCCGCGCTCGCCGTGCCGGCGGCCGGCGCTGTGTCCTGCATGGTGCGGCGCCAGCTTTGTTCGCAGCGCAGCGCGAGCGCGAGTTGGAGGACATGGAGCGTGGCCGGCAACCAGAAGAGGGATTTCCAGCCGAGGGCTTCGATGACAAGACCGCCGCCGAAGTAAGCCGCAGCGGCGCCCCCGGCCCACACGACGTTGTAGAGGCCGATCCTGTGCGGCAGGTCGCGGGGGTTTTCGTGTTCGGCTGTCAGCGCTTCGAGCGCCGGCCAGGTGAGGCAGACCGGCAGCGTCCACGCCGCCAGCACGATGGTCTGCGCCAGGGCGCCGGAGCAAAAGCCGCCGGCGGTGAGCGCGAGAATGAGCCCGACGAGTCCCAGTTTCAGGGCGAAGAAGCAGCCACGGCGCTGGGCCAGCCAGCCGCCCAGCAGCGACCCCGGGATGTAGAGGAAGCCGTTCAGGGCCGAGAGCAGCAGGTTCTCCAGGTTGCCGAAGCCGAACTGCTCGCGCGCGAAGAAGAACAGGTAGTTGTAGTAAAGGACGACGCCGAGGATGTTGAGCGCCTCGAGGGCGAAGATACCGGTCTTGGGAGGCGCCGTCGGGACGGGAGGCCGGGAACCGGCCGCGGGCACTGCGGAACTCAATCCCTCACCTCCTCAAGCGCCTTGCGGCAGTACCATTTCACGGCATTCGACATCGGCGGATGCAGCGCATCCAGCTCGTCCGCCGTGCACCAGCGGATGTCGCGATGTTCGCCCGCCGCCAGGGCCACCGTACCGGAGCGGGGCCGGGCCCAGTAGATGAGACCGATGTGTTCGTGGGTGTCGGTGATGCGGTGGATGTCGAGGAAGCGCGGCGCGATGAGCGCGCGGGTGCCGGGCTCGGTGGTGGGGGGGCGCTCGCCGATCAGTTCCACTTCAAGGCCGCTTTCCTCGCGCGCCTCGCGCAGCGCAGCCTGCTCGGGATCTTCGTCCAGCTCGATATGGCCGCCCAGCGGCAGCCACTTGTCGAGTTTGCGATGGTGAACGAGCAGCACGCGACCCCGATCCACCACGAACAGGGCCACGGTGAAATCGATCTTCTCGTGGATGTGCGCCATGCCGCGCCAGCGTGGCGAAAGGATACGTGCCAGCGCAAGCCTTTGCGCGATTGTCACGGAGGGAGGGTTGGCGAAGGGCGGGTTTTTCGGCTATGGGTAGCGTGCGTCGTATGCTTCTTCTCTGTCGTTCGTGGGTTGGTCCGGCTGTGGCCGCACTGCTTCTTGTGGTGGTTCCGGGTGCTTTCCAGGCGGTGGGTCAGCCGATAGGGATCGGTGGCGTGGTCGATCGGGGTGTTTACACGGATCGGGTCACGCTGCGCGTGACGAACCAGACGGGGTTCAGTTTCCGGGCCGAGCTGGACGGCCAGCCGATCCCGGTGGGCGAGCTGGTTGTCGTCGCCACACCCGATTATCACGAGCTCTGGGTCGTCCGCACCAACGACGCCAGCTTGGCCGTGGAGGCGAGCCTGGTGCGATTCATCGTGACGGCGGGGGAGCGTGGGACCTCCGAGCGGGGCATTCCGCCGCATGTGCCCGCGCCGTTCATTCCATCGGCGGCCGATGAGTTTGGCGGAGGGGAACTCCGGCTGATGGTGCCGCCGAGCTTCCCGGCCGGGTATGAGATTCCCGTGGTCGCGTGGGTCGCGGATGCGGAGCACCAGCCCGTTCGCGCCAACGGCTGGCTGGTGGCGGAAGGGTTGCCCGCCATTGCGGTCAAGCGCGGTGTGGGCTCGGGCTTCCTGCCGGCGGCGGCGAGTGGGCCGGTGGCTTATGCGCCTTCCATCCTGAATCAGATTCGTGCCAGCGGGCCGGGAACCATTGCGATTGAGACCAACGTGGTTTGGACGTCGGTGGCCGGCGAGCTGAACGGTGCCGTGACGTGGCCGACCAACGCCCGCATCCACGTCACCGGCAGCCTGACGATTCCGGCGGGCGCGAGCCTCGTGGTTGGAGCCGGAGCGGTCGTGCGCCTGGGCGCCCGGGTGGACATTACCAACCACGGCACGATTACGATCAACGGCACGCGCGAGCGGCCGGTGGTTTTCATGCCGAACGCTCCCACGCAGCCGTGGGGTGGGTTTGTGATGAAGAGCGGCGCCGGCACCATCCACGCCACAGGCACGATCTTTACCGGCAGCGGCGCCGAGCCGGGCTGGTTCGGCGCCAACGGCA
>DATLZF010000217.1:0-3571 GCA_035574135.1 Candidatus Methylomirabilota bacterium | reverse complement strand
CGGATCGCGGCCAGGGCTTCGATGCGCAGCTCCGCCGGTCGCGAGGGATCGGCGCCGAGGCGCAGGAGCACCTGGGATAGCGCCGGCGGGCTGGCCTTGCTCCCGGGCAGCGCGCGCAACGCGCCCAGCGCCAGCCGCAGGCTGCCTTCCTGCATCAGCGGCAGGATTGAGGCGAAGTTGGTTTCCCAGAGCGCCGGCATCTCGCGCAGACCGGACTGGGCCATGGCCAGGAGGAGCGCGTGTCGGTTGTTGCGCGCAAGGCGGTCGTCGCCCAACAACTCGCCCATCATGGATTGGATGGAGACGTTCTGGGCCAGCCCGGCCAGTTGCTGCTGTAACTCGTCGCGTTCCTCGGCGGTGAGATTGGCCGAGGTGAGCCTGCGTCGGAAGAAGGTCGTCAAATCCGGTCCCCACTCCGCGCGATGGCGCACGATCCAGTTGGCGGTGTCGCGGACGGTGGCATCGCGCGCGGCCAGCAGGGGGGCGACCTCCTGCACACGCAGGTCGCTGTGGTCCATCTGGTCCAGGGCGATGAGGCCGGCGCGGGCGGCGTGAGGCCCGCCGGCGTAAAGGCCCAGGCGGGTGGCGTCGCGGTCGCCGATCTCGATGAGGGCGTAGATCACCGAATGCTCGAACACCCGGTCCACGGGCGCGTCGGCGGCACGCAGGAGCAATGGCACGGCGCGCTTGTCCCCGCTGCGGCCCAGCGCGGTGGCGGCGGCGCGGCGCAGGGCGGGTGCATCCGTCCTGAGCAGGTCCGACTGGAACAACTCAGGAGTGCCTTGTCGCCAAAGGCCAAGGCCGGTGAGGGCGGCCTGTCGCACGCCCCTGTCCTTCTCTCGGAGGGCGCGCTTGAGCGCCTCCACCGCGGCCGGTGTGCCGAGGCGGGTCAGGGCCCAGGCGGCGTTGATGGCCGTGACGGGATCGGAGCCGACCGCGGAGCGGAGCGTTTTCACGGCGCCTTCGCCACGCCGGGCGAGTTCGGTCACGGCGCGTTGCTGCACGAAGGGCCTCGGGTCGTCGAGCAGGCGCGCCAGGGCGGCGGGCTTGAGCGTGGACCAGGGCAGCTTGAGGCCGCGAGGGTCATTGACCCTGGGTGCGCCGGTGCGTCGAATGCGGTAGATGGCGCCGAGAACCTCGGGCTTGGCGATCTGGGAGGTCGGGCAACAAAGCTTGTACCATCCTCCCGTGTCGATGACGAGCAGGCTGCCGTCGGCGTCTTCGATCACGTCGGTGGGGTGAAAATCCGGGTTGTCCGACACGAGGAAGTCGCTGTCCGTCGAGGCGAAGGTGGCGCCGCTGGGGCGCAGGACGTGGCGCATGACCTTGCGCATGTTGAACAGTGTCGAGAAGAGGTTGCCCTGGAACTCGACGCCGAAGACCGTCGAGTTGTAGCGACACAGGCCGCTGGGCGCCGCCGGCCCGAGATGGGTGAGGATGGGCATCAGGTCCCCGGTGCGTTTCAAGCCGTCGAGGACTCCGTGAGGCTTCGGGTAAAGCCCGCCATAGATGGCGTGGACAAGGCCGTCGCGTTTGCCCGACTCCGGATGGGCGTAGAAGGTGGTGGTGAAAATGAGGTCGCCCTCGGGGGTGAAGATGATCTCGACCGGGTTGTCCATGCCGCCGGCCATGAAGGATTCGAGGCCCGAGCCATCGGGGCGGGCGCGGTAGATGTGGGCGGCGCTGTCAGTGATGGGGGGGTGGCCCGGGCGCTGGAGGTTCTGTTTTCCGAAACCGCCCTTGGTCCAGTAGAACCAGCCATCGCGGCCGAGGTAGGGGCCGTGGATGTCGTTGGCGCAGCCGGTGAGGACCTCGCCCTTGAACCATTCGGTCCGCTCGTCGGCCACGCCATCGCCGTCCGTGTCGCGCAGCTTCCAGATGGAGGGTGGCGCGCCCACGTACAACGCGCCATCGTGCCACAGCACGCCCTCGGGGAACATCATCCGGTCGGCGAAGATCACCTGTGTGTCGTAGCGCCCGTCGCCGTCGGTGTCTTCGAGCCGGAGAATGCGGTGCGGGCGGGACTCCAGTTGCTTTTGCACCGGTTCGTTCGAGCCGGAGGAATCGGACACGTAGAGGCGCCCCTCCTCGTCGAAATCGACGCCGATCGGCCGGTCGATCAGCGGCGGCGCTGCCACCAGCTCGATCTCGAAGCCGTCCGGCAGCGTGAACAGATGTCCGTTGAGCCGGAACTCCGCAGCTTGCGTGGTCATGGGCAGAACGACCGCCATCAACAGCGGAGTGGTGAGACGGGGGAGTGGACTGGTAGCGATCATGCCAAGCTGGTCAGTAACAGCCGGCGCCCCGCCCGGCAAGCCCGGTCTCGGGCAGGGTCGATTGGAAGTAGCTTGTCGGGGCGCCGACTTTGAAGGTCGGCTGCGGGAGGTGCGTACTCATCTTTCCCGGACTCCGTGCATCGATCTGCCGGATGGCGGCGCGCCTGGACCACTGCTCTCGTAGCCGGTCGTTGAGCATTCACCCCGTCCTGATCGAGGTGGACCGGCGGAGGGCGAAATCGGCGTTGCCGCTGCCGCCGGCTTTGCACAAACTCGCGCCCCTATGTCGCAGATGCGCCGGCAATATCCGTTTCACCTCATCGAGCCCAAATGGCAGCAGCGGTGGGAGAGCGGCCAGACGTTCCGGGCCTTCAACCCGGGCGAAACCCTGCCGCCCGGTCACCCTTTCGCCCTGCGCCACGGTCTGGAAGGCCGCGCGCCGACCGCTGCCGAACTGCCCCCGAAATACTACATCCTCGACATGTTTCCGTATCCATCGGGCGCCGGGTTGCACGTGGGGCATCCCGAAGGCTACACGGCCACGGACATTCTGGCGCGCTACCAGCGCAGCCGCGGTCGGCATGTGCTGCACCCGATGGGCTGGGACGCCTTCGGCCTGCCGGCCGAGCAATACGCCGTCAAAACCGGCCAGCACCCGCGCAAGACCACGGAAGAGAACATCGCCAACTTCACCCGGCAGATCAAAGCCTTGGGCTTCAGCTACGACTGGTCGCGCGAGGTGGCCACCACCGATCCGGATTACTTCCGCTGGACGCAGTGGATCTTCCTCCAAGTTTACAACTCGTGGTTCAACCCGCAGACCAACAAGGCCGAGCCGATCGGCACGCTGAAGTATCCGGCAGACTGCGATACCGAGGAAAAACGCCGCGCCTACCGTGACTCGAAGCGCCTCGCCTATGTGAGCGAAGCGCCGGTCAACTGGTGCCCCGAACTCGGCACCGTGCTGGCCAATGAGGAGGTCATCGAGGGCAAGAGCGAGGTGGGCGGCTTCCCGGTCATCCGCAAGCCGATGCGCCAATGGATGCTCCGCATCACCGCCTACGCGGAGCGGCTGCTCGCCGACCTCGATACCATCGACTGGAGCGACTCGCTCAAGGAAATGCAGCGCAACTGGATTGGTCGCAGCGAGGGCGCGACGGTGAAATTCCAACTCGCTCAAACTGGTCTGGGTGGAACAGGCCACCGGCCTGTCCCGTCCGGCGACTCGCCGGACGGTTCAGGTGGCGCGGTCGGCAAGTTGCCGACCGCAACGGGCGAGTCGCCCGTTCCACCCG
>DATLZF010000216.1:0-9398 GCA_035574135.1 Candidatus Methylomirabilota bacterium | reverse complement strand
GGCGCTGGTGGCGATCTTTGCCGGTTTCATCGCCACGCAGTCGTTGATCAGCCTGGTGGGACTGGCGGCCAAGACCAGCGTGACAGCCGAAACGGATCCACAGACCAAGGAGGAGAAGTGGGCCTTTGCCACGCAATGGAGTTTGCCGCCGTTGGAAATGTTGCGAGTGATCGTGCCCGGCCTCTATGGCTACCGGATGGACACACCGGATGGCGGGAGCTACTGGGGACGCGTGGGTGAGGCACCGGGCAACGCGGAAGCGTTCCGGCGTTACTCGGGCGCGGGCGAATACGCGGGCGTGCTGGTGGTGTTGCTGGCGGCGTGGGCCGTGGCCGGGTCGTTCGTCCGGCCCCGCGCGGGCGGGCCGGCCCCGGAGCGCGGCAAGGGTGGCGGGGCGGTGGCGGGCGCGGCGATGCAGATCTTCACCGATGCCGAACGGAAACTCATCTGGTTCTGGGCCGTGGCGTTTCTGGTGGCGATGGTGCTGGCGTGGGGGCGCTTCGCGCCGTTCTACCAGTTCGTGTACGCCCTGCCGTATTTTTCGAGCATTCGCAATCCGATGAAGTTCATGCACGCCGGGCATCTGGCCTTGATGGTGTTGTCAGGATACGGCCTGCTGGGTTTGCAGCGGCAGTATTTGGGGGCCGCCGCCGGCCGTCGGGGATGGGCGGCGGCGACAACGTTCGAGCGGCGATGGACGGTCGGGATGTTCGTGGCACTGGCGTTGAGCGTGCTGGCGTTCCTCCTGTATTCGGCGGGGCTCAATGGTCTCGTGAAGCATCTGATGGCGGTGGGATTCCCCGATCCCACCCAGGCGCGGGAGATCGCGAAGTTCAGCGTGGGTGAGGTGGGGAAGTTCGTCCTGTTCCTCCTCATGTCGGTGGCCGCAGTGTTCCTGGCGATGCGGGGCACGTTTGCCGGTGGGCGCGCGAGGTGGGCGGCGGTCGTGCTCGGCCTCGTGCTCACGTTGGATCTGGCGCGAGCCAACGCGCCGTGGATCGTGTATTGGGATTATCCGCGCAAGTACGCGACCAATCCGGTGATCGACGTGCTCAAGGCCCGGCCGTACGAAGGTCGGGTGGTCGCGCCGGCGGGTCTGGTCGATCCCCGGGCGTTGCCGCCGGAAAAGCGCATCAACCAGTTCTTCGGACAGCTTTACGGCATCGAATGGGTGCAACATCACTTCCAGTTTTACAACATCCAGTCGGTCGATGTGGCCCAGGATCCCCGCCCACCGGCGGATAAACAGGCGTTCCTCCAGGCCGTGTCGAAGGACATCGGCCGTTACTGGGAACTTTCCAACACGCGCTACGTGCTGGGCATGACCGCCTTCCTCCAGGTGTTGAACGAGCAGATCGACCGGGGCCGGAATCGGTTCCGGGTCCGCACCACCTTCGACCTCGCGCTCAAGCCGGGCGTGACCACATTGACGAGGTTGGACGATCTGACGGCCGTGCCGGCGTCGGATGGCGCGCTGGCGCTCTTCGAATTCACCGGTGCCCTGCCTCGGGCGAAGCTTTTCTCCACCTGGCAGGTGAGCACCAACGACGAGGCCACGCTCAAGACCCTGGCGGACCCGGCGTTTGATCCGCACGCGATGGTGCTGGTGGCCGATCCGATCTCCACCCCTGGTGTCGAAGCGACCAACGCCGCGGCCGGCACCGTCGAGATCACGGCCTACTCGCCGCGGCGGATCGAGTTGCGGGCGCAGGCCGCTGTGCCCAGCGTGCTGCTCCTGAACGACCGTTACGACAAGGACTGGCATGTGAGCATCGACGGGCAATCGGCGTCCCTGCTCCGCGCCAACTTCCTCATGCGCGGCGTCGAGGTGCCAGCGGGGGCGCATGTGGTCGTCTTTGAGTTTCGGCCGTCGTTGATCGGCTTGAAGGTGAGCCTGGCGGCCATCGGCCTGGGCGTGGTGTTGTGCGGCCTGTTGATCGTCTTGCGTCAGCCTGGGCGCTCCGAACCGGTCGGCGCCGGCCACGAGCCCGCGCCGGCCACCGCGCGATGAGCGAGCAGCAATCGTACTACCGTCGTAACGAAGCCTATGCCGAGTTCCTCGCGGGCTGGGACCCTGGCTTTTACGCTCGTTACGCTGACACGTTGCGCCCGGACCGGCCCCGGGGCCGGGCGCTGGATGTCGGATGCGGGGTGGGCCAAGTGGTGGCGCGGTTGACCGAGGCCGGCTTTGAGGCGCATGGGGTCGATGTCTCTGAACCGAACATCGAACGGGCCCGGAAGGTCTCCGGGCGGTGCCAGCTTTACGATGGTCGCCGGCTGCCGTTTCCGGACGGGCACTTCGCCAGCGCCGGCGCCCTGAACGTGCTCGAGCACGTCGAGGCGCCCGAGGATTTTATCGCCGAACTGGTGCGCGTGGTCGAGCCGGGCGGCAAGGTGGTGCTGTCGAGCCCGAACTTTTTTCGCGTGCTCGGCTTTCGCGATTATCATCCCCGCATGCGCGGCTTGGGCAACAAGTGGCGAAACTGGCGGCGCCTCCGCGAGAAGCGGCGCCAGATGCGCCAGGCGCCCGCAACGGTGCGCTTCGACCGCATGGTGCCGATCGTGAAGGAACCGTTCACACCGGACGACGACGCCATCGTGGCGACGAACCCGCTGGAGATGTGCTTTTTTCTCGAACGCTCCGGCTGCCGCATCGAACGCGTGTCCTGTTGTGATCGTTACGTGGCCCGGCCGGTGGACTGGCTGCTGAATCTCGGCCCGTGGCGCTATGGCATGTTCAACGCGTTTGTCGTGGCCCGACGCGCGGCATGACCTCGAACGGAGGGCGCGGGCGATTGCGCGAGTGGTGGTGACCCGCTGCTGAACAAGCCGCCGATCAGGCGCCACCGCGAAACCAGGTGGCGGCCCATCCGGCCAGGGCGCCGCTCAGGACCAGCCAGGCCGAGTTCACCCGCCAGCCGAACAACAGCACGGCGCTCAACAGCGCCAGGACCGTCGTCAGCGGATCGATGAGGGCCACACGCCCGAGTTGCCACGTCACCACGGCCATGAGGGCCAGCGAGGCCACGTTCACGCCGTCCAGGAACGCGCCCGCCACCGGGGAGCGACGCAGCCTCGGGATCAGAGGGCCACTGAGGGCCACGAAAACGAAGGCCGGGAGGAAGATGCCCACCGTGGCGACCGTCGCACCGGGCAGTCCGGCGAGGAGGTAGCCGATGAACGTGGCCGTCGTGAAGACCGGTCCCGGCGTGAACTGGCCCACGGCGATGGCGTCCACCAGTTGCGCCTCGGTCAACCACTGCCAGCGATCCACCAGATCGGCCCGCAGAAAGGCCAGCAAGACATAACCGCTACCGAACAGCACGGAACCCACTTTGAGGAAAAACAGAAACAGCGGCCAGAGACCGAACGGTGCGGCGGCGACGACGGCCGCCGGCGCGACGGCGGCCAGCGGCACCGTGTTGCCCACGGCCAACAATGGCGCGGTCCCGCCGGCAGCCCCCGGCGAAAGAAACCTTCCGATCACCACGGCGAGGAGACCGCCGCCAAACAGGATGACCAGTTCGTTCCCGCCCCAAAAGCTCGCGGCGGCCGCCAGGATGCCGAGCGCGACGAGCGGCTGGGTCTTGAGCGCGCTGCGGCCCAGGCCCCACAACGCCTGCAACACGACGGCGATGATGACGGGTTTGACGCCGTAGAGGAGACCTTCTGCTGGCGGGAGCCGGCCGAATGCGATGTAAGCCCAGGCGATGACGGTGACGATGAGCGCCGCCGGTAGAATGAAGCACACGCCGGCCACGACGAGTCCCGCCCAGCCCGCGCGCCGGTGCCCCACGAGGATGGCCATTTCGGTCGAGTTCGGCTCGGGGATGAGTTGAGTCGCCCCGAGCAGATCGAGAAACTCCTCGCGTGTCAGCCATTGGCGGCGACGCACGACCTCGTCCTCCATCATCGCGATGTGCGCCGCCGGCCCGCCGAAAGCGGTGAGGCCGAGTTTCAGGAAAAGACAGGCGATCTCAAAGGGCGTGCTTGGTGCTGGGCCGCGTTCCGGCTGGCTCATGGCGGCTGCAGTTGCCGGCCTGCCACGGCCTCACGCCAGGACCGTCCGGCGGAACTCCGCCCACGGCCCGGTGATGGCCAGCGTCATGCCCGGGGAAAGGATGTTGACGAAGAGCGTGCGTCCATCCGGAGAGAAGCAGGCGCCGGCGAACTCCGCCAGCGTGGTCTTGGCGAGGCGATAGGTCCGCCCTTCCGGCGTGACACCGACGAGATACTGCGGGCTCATGCCGTCCTCACAGATGATCAAGTCCCCCCACGGGGCGAGCGTGACGTTGTCGCAGTTCTCGACGAGGGTGCCGTCGTTGGGCTCGATGAAGAGCTCCAGTTGGCCGGGGCGGTTTCGTTCCTCGGGAGTGCCTTCGGCCGGACTGGGAACGTAGCGCCAGATCTGGCCTTTGCGCTTGGGCCCGCCGTTGGTGCAGGCGAAGTAGATTCCGTCCTTGCCGTACCAGATGCCTTCACCCCGGGCGAAACGAGCCGCTCCGTGATCGAAGTAGCCCTGGTAGCGCAGGTCATCGTCCGGCGACTCGACGTCCTGCATGTCCACCCACTCGACGTCGAACTTGTCGGTCGCCTTGATCTTCCGCTCCGTGAAATTACGCGTGTCCGCCCGGTTCGCGTCCTTGAACTTCAGCGCCTGGAGGCGGCCGCCGGCAAGCAAGCGGCCGGGTTCCCGTGGCAGGAAGCGAAAGAGCAGCCCGTCGGAGCGGTCCTCGGTCTGGTAAACGATGCCGGTGCGCGGATCGACAGCGACGGCCTCGTGGCGGAACCGTCCCATGGCCTTGAGCGGGACCGGATCGGCGAGGCGCAGGTCGGCCGAGGCGGGTACCTCGAAATTGTAGCCGTGCTCCTTCTCCATCTCGTCCTCTGAATTCTGGCCGTCGGCGTTGGGCTTGCTGGTGTCTTCCTCGCAGGTGATCCAGGTGTTCCAGGGCGTGATGCCACCGGCGCAGTTGCGGTAAGTGCCGGCGAGGCTGAGGAAATGCCGTTCCAGCCGTTGTTCGCGGGCGTCGTAAACGAGCGTGGTGGTGCCACCGAGGCCGGGCTTCTTGCCGCGCCCGGCGTCGTAGAGCTTGTGGCGGTCGATCTTCCGCAGCAGCGCGCGCCTGGCGCCGAAAGGGCTGAACTCGGTGGCGCCGGGCTCCATCTCGTGATTGCGGACCAGAATGACCTTACCGTTGCCGGCGTCGAAGGCGCCCATGCCATCGTGTTTCCCGGGCACGAGGAGTCCGTCGTCCATTTTCTCGCCGGCTTCGGAGAAGAGGTGGTAGCGGAATTCGGGGGGCAGATCGAGGACGCCGTAGAAGTCCGATTCGAGCCTGGCGCCGGCGGCGACTTCCGCGCCCGCAGCGGCGGTGGAGAAGAAGTTCCTCAATCCTGCAAACGCCGTGGTGACGAGCGCGCTCTGCTTGAGGAAGGTGCGACGCGTCGAGGTCGAGAAGGAACTTGGTTTCATACGTGTTCTGTTTCTTGCCGCGAAGCGGTCCGTTTCAGAGGTCGCCCTGCGGCGACACACCCGGACCGGCTGGTGGTTAGTGGACGGATTCGGACAGGCTCCGGATTCAAAGAGACTGCGGGCCGACGATGCCGACCGAAGGACTAGCGCTCCCAGAAGCGAAACTCGCGGAAGCCGATCCAGCCCAGCCGCCGGTCGATGCCCAGCAGTTCCGACAGGCCGTGGACGGCGCTCCAGAACAGGTCGTTCATCGGCTCCAGGTACCAGAGGAGAATGAACAGGACGAAGAAGCAGATGTTGGACAGATCCAGCGCCCGCTCGCGCAGGCGCGGAGACAGCCATGGCGCCACGGCTTGAAATCCATCCAGTGGCGGCACCGGCAGGAGATTCAAAATGAGTGCGCTCAATTGGAGCTGGACGAGGAAAGCTAGCGCGCAGGCGAGCGGATGGGTGGCGTCCGGCTTGACCAGGCCGGTCCAGAACAGGGCGGCCAGCACCACCACCAGCATGACGTTCATTGCCGGACCGGCCAGGGACACAGCGGTGTCCCAGGCCCGCGAACGGAGCAGACGGCGGTTGATGTAAACGGCGCCGCCCGGCAGACCGATGCCGCCGATCATCATGAAAAGAACGGGCATGACGACGCTCCAGAGCGGATCGACGTACTTGAGCGGATTGAAGGTGAGGTAGCCCTTCTCCGCCACAGTGTGGTCGCCCCCCCGATAGGCCACGGCCGCGTGGCCGAACTCGTGCAGGCACACGGAGAAGATCCAGCCGACGGTGACGGTGTAGAAGACCAGCATGAGTCACCGGACGCTCAGGACGCAGTAGTTGCTCTTGCCCTTGCGCAGCAGCAGATACCGCCCCCACAAAAGTCCGGAAGGGACGATGGCGCGGCGACTGTCGATCTCGCGCACGTTGTTCACGTAGATACCGCCGCCTTCGACATCCTTGCGCGCCTGTCCCTTCGAAGGGCACAGCCCCGACTCGACCAGCAGTTCGATCAGCGGACATCCCGCGCCGTCAAACCGTCCCCGGTCGATCTCCCGAGAGGGGACTTCGCCCACGACATCTTGAAAGAGCTTCTCCGTGATGCCCTCCAGACCGCCGCCAAACAGGATTGCACTGGCGCGCACTGCGTCGTCGGCGGCCGTCGGGCCGTGCACCAGAGCCGTCATTTCGCGGGCCAGGAACTTGTGGGGTGCCCGCGCGCCGGGGTTGCCGGCGTGCTGCTGTTCCAGGTCGGCTATGGTTTCCGCCGGGGCGAAGGAGAGCATCTTGAGGATCTTGATCACGTCGCGATCATCAAGCTGCACGAAAAACTGGTAGAAGCGGTAGGGGCTGGTCTTCCCGGCGTCGAGCCAGATGGAGCCGCTGGCCGTCTTGCCATACTTGGTGCCGTCGGCTTTCGTCATGAGCGGGAAGGTGAGACCGAAGACGTGCGCGCCGAGTTTCTTCCGGCACAGATCGATGCCGGCGGTGATGTTGCCCCACTGGTCGGTGGCGCCGACCTGGAGCTCGCAGTGATACTCGCGGCGCAGGTGGCAAAAGTCGAAAGCCTGGAGCAGCATGTAGCTGAATTCCGTGTAGCTGATGCCGATCTCGCGATCTTCCATGCGGGCCCGCACGCTCTCCTTCTGGATCATCTGGTTTACGGAAAAGTGCTTGCCCACCTCGCGCAGGAAGTCGATGTAGCTGACCGCCTGGGTCCAGGTGGCATTGTCGAGCAGGCGGGCCGGATTCGCGCGGGCCTCGAAGTCCAGCAAGGCGGCCAGTTGCCGTTTGATTTGGGAGATATTGTGGTCCAGCACCTCGCGCGTAAGCAGTTGCCGCTCGTGGGTCTTGCCGCTCGGATCGCCGATGCAGCCGGTGGCCCCTCCCGCCAGAGCGATGGGATGGTGGCCGAAGAGCTGGAAGCGGCGCAATTGCAGCAGCGGCACCAGGTTGCCCACATGCAGGCTGTCGGCCGTCGGGTCGAAGCCGCAGTAGAGAGTGATGGGCCCCTCGGCCAGGCGCTTGGCCAGCGCGGCCGTGTCGGTGCAATCCGCCACCAGGCCGCGCCACTGCAGTTCGTCGAGGATGTTCATCAGGCGCGGAAGGTTATCGCGGCTGCGCAAACCCTGCTCAAGCCCATTTTCCACGGCGAGGCGCAAGGAAGTGCCGAATGAGGCTGCCTTCCTCCCACCCGGAAGCCGCTCTGAGGACTTGAGTGAAACGGGCGATCGTGTAAGCTGCCTTCCATGATCTCAGTTCTTCCGAGCCTACTGGAGCGATTCAGCTTCCGCATGCTGGGGCGGGCGGGCCTCTACATGAAGGGCGGTGGCATGTCGGCCGACGAAAGCACGGTGGTCCAAGTGATTCTGTTCATTATATTGGGCGCGTTTGTTGGTTTCGTTGGAGGCATGTTGATCGCCAACCTGGTGCGCTTCTTCTCCATGTTCGGAACGCGTCTCTCTACCGGTGCAGGCTGGGCGGTGGCCGGCACCGTTGCGGGTAGCTTGCTGTTCGGAGTCCTGGCTCTGACGGACGGAAAAGACTAGCCGCGCGACTCCGCCCAGGCCCTGCTGCGGCCGCCAGGTTTGTGCTCGCGATCGTCAATGAATGCCGTGAGCGAGAATCTTTGCCCGAGAGTCGGGCCGAGTGCGCCGGTCCGGAGCCGCAGCCGCTTGGTGTTGCTCCTGCTGGTACAGATGTCGGCCGTGCCTTGGCTGGGCTTCGCGCAGGCCACCGTGTCCGCGCTTTCTTCCCACGCGAGCCGGGCGGACTACATGCGGGTCGAGGAAACGGGGAGCAACACCATCCGCTTGGAGATCGCGATCCGGGAATTTCGCCCCAGCCGCGGGCAGGGGCCTGTGGTCTGGTTGTCGGCCGTGACGCATCTGGGCGAAACGAACTATTACCGCCAGCTTCAGAAACACCTCGATGAACAGGAGTTGGTCCTCTACGAGGGAGTCGAGGCCGAAACGGATGCCGGCGGGAGACCAACGCGCTTCTCGCCTTCCCCACCGCGCAGCGCCGACGCCGACGCCGAGGCGCCGACGGCCGAGCCCGGGCCGGGGTTGCAGGCAACGATGGCGGCGTCCCTCGGTCTGGCCTTTCAACTCGCAGCCATCGACTACTCGCGCCCGCATTTCCGGCACAGCGATCTCTCGCTGGATCAGATCGCCACCCTGACGCGGGGAACGCGCGCCACGCAAGGAGGTGACTCGGGGCCTGGGGACAATCTGCAGATGCTGCTGGAAGTGATGAACGGAGATTCCATGGCCGGGGCCCTGGCCGCCTTCGCCACGCGCTTGCTGGGTTCGAGTCCCAAGCTGCGTGCTTTCACCCGGCTGATGCTCATTGAGACGATCGGCCGACTGGACGGAGACCTGACCCAGGCCGAAGGCTTGCCCAGGGATTTGCGCCGGTTGATTGAAGTGCTGCTTGCCGCGCGCAATGAAGCCGTCGTGAATGATCTCAAACAGTGGCTAGCCCGAAAGGAACCGCCCCGTTCGATCTCCCTTTTCTATGGCGCCGCGCACATGCCCGATCTGGAAAAGCGCCTCGTCCGGCAGTTGAACTATCGGCTCGTGGGCGAACGATGGCTGGCGGCTCTGACCGTGGACGTGCGCCAGGCCGGCCTGACGCCGGCTGAGATCCAACTGGCTCGCTCGACCGTGCAATGGCAGTTGGACGTGCTCAACGGCAGTCGCTCCGGACGCCGACAGCCTTGAAACCCGGCTCGGGAGCTTGGGACATAGAAGAAAGGGGGAGCAACCGCAGACGGGGCCAGCGACCGGCCTTGGTCAATCCAAATCTGCTGCGTCACCGGTCAGTACCCTGTCGATAGCATCCGGTTGTTCGGCGTGGCCACCGTGTTAGAGTGCGGCACGCGGTCTGGAGCCGTCAGAAAGGGAAGATTTTGGGCGGAGTGTTGAAA
>DATLZF010000215.1:0-2978 GCA_035574135.1 Candidatus Methylomirabilota bacterium | reverse complement strand
AGGGCAGGCACCGAGGGCGGAAGGTGATCGGTGCCGGTGGTGAGGCCGTGGGGGAGGGGCTCCGCGAGCGTGTTCCTCGCCAGAGCGCCCCGGTGGGGCACAGCCGGCCGGGCCAGCGGCCACGCCAGGCTGAGGGTTTGGGGCACGCCCGCGAGGCGCCGAGTGGGCTCGAAGCCCGGCCAGGTCGAGGCCTGGCCGCGTTTGTAACGCATGAGCTCGTTTTGCAGGTTGATGAGCTGTCCGTTGAAAGGATCGAGCTTGACGGAGGTGTTCACCATCATGAGCGCTTCATCCAGGCGGCCCATGCCGGCCAGCAGGTTGATGTAGCGGAAGATGGCTTCCGGGCTGTAGGGGCAGAGCGCGTAGGCTTGTTTGAAGGCGAATTCCGCCTCCTTGAGCATGCGGGCCTGCTCGGCCTGCAAGCGCGCCTGCTGGGCGATCAATTGCTGTTGTTCCTGGGGGGAGCGACCCGGCTGGGCGAGCTGTTGCTGGACCTGCTGGAGTTGGGTGGCGGCGTTCTGCAGCCGCCAGGCGTACACACCGGCGATGGAGCTGCGCAGTTTCGAAAAGGCCTTCTGGCCGTCGCTGTCGCGGAAGAATTTCGGGTCACCCTTGAAGTTTTTGTAATCCCGCCGGATGTAGGTGCGCTCGGCGAAGTCGCAGACGTTGGAGATGGTGGTGTCGTAGGTAATCAGGTCCCCGATCATGCGCTTCTGGTACTGGCTCCAGAATTCGTGGTCGCGGCGGACGACATCCTCCGAGAGTTCCACCAAGGGCTCGCGGTTGATCTTCATGATGATGCCGAACGGCGTCAGATGCGGGTACATCCAGTCCAGCGGGAAGCTTTCTTCGACGTAGAACTCGTTGTTCGGGTTTTTGTCGAAGATGACCTTGGTGAGCAGGCCGTTGATGGCCATGACGGCGATCTGACCGGAGACTTGCACGCGGTTGTCCACGATGCGCACATCCTCGCCGGGCTTGAGTTGCTTGGCGGCGAGGCGCCGTTGGGCGTCGGCCAGGTATTCCTGGAAGCACCGCTGCGAGTCGTCGTTGGACGGGGTGATGATCTCGCGGTCCGGATAGACGCCACCGGGGCTTTTGGCCAGTTCCTTCGGATAGGCTTCTTCCAGCAGCAGGCGGTTGAGCCGGACGAGGGAATGGCCGTGAGGGTTTTGGTCGATGAAGCGCTTGACGTAATCGGAGAGGTTCACGTGGGCGAAGCGCTCGGGGGTGAAAAGCTGATGTTGCTCCTGCTGATAACGGGCGATGCGTTCCTTCTGGCGGGCGTCGCGGGTGGCTGCGTCCGGCGTGGTGGCGTGGATCAACTCGAGGTCGCGGTCCAACTGGCGGATGGCGGTCAGTTCGTTGCGGAGTCGGTGGTTGAGGTCCCTGGCCAGAGCCGCGCGCAGCGCCGTCTCCGGACCGCCGGTGGTGAGCAGGCGCTGCGTCTCCGGGCTCAGGTGCTCGTAGAGGTATTTCGACAGCGGATCCTGCTGCGGGCCGGGGCGCAATTTGGTGGCGAAGCCCGCCATGTCCACGAAGTCGCTTTCCGTGAACAAGGAGCTGCCGGCCCGGCGCTTGAACTCGATCCGGTCGCCGAGGTCGGTGAAGAAGCGGTCCACGGGCAGCATCATGCGGGCGAGCAAATTCGTGTGCAGGTTGAGTTCCCGTTCCTTCGGGCCGCGCAGGAGTTCGGAGAAGAAGTAGGGATCGATCTGGGCGCTGCGATTGTAGTGGGCGCGGATGTATTGCAGGTAGGTGCCGTCGGCGAGGGCGTTCTGGGTGATCAGATAGACATCGCGGCGGTCGAACTCGGGATCGCGGCGTTTGGAGGGGGGGATGAAGCTTTCACAGAAGATCATGTAGGTGGGGTTGAACCGCCCCGGATCCGTGCCCCCGAAGAGCACCGCATCCTTCGCCATGTTGGGATACAACGGTTGACCATCCGAGCCTTTGAACTCCGGCGCCGGCGTGAACATGTCATGTCCGAACCAAAAGCCAAACAGGTGCCCCCGCTGTTCGTTGTCCGACCAGTGCGACAGCACCGAGCGGAAAGGCATGAGAGCGAAGAGGACCAGCAGCACCCTTATCGGAGCGCGGGTTCGGGCCGCCAGCAGCGCCGCCACCGCCGCCAGTGCCAGCCCCAGGCCCCAGAGGGAAGCGGCCCGTTGCACGGGATCAAAACTGGGCACCAGATCGAAGAGTTGATGGCGGAACACGATCGTGTCCCCCGATTGAAAGACGACCGCGGTGCAGAACAGCGCAATGCCCGCCGCCACGGACAACGCGAGCAGGACCGGCCGGCGGAACCGCTCGTACTGGATTGCCAGCGTGGCTCCGAGGAAGGTGAGACCGTAGCCGATGCCCATGGCGATCATGACGTGCGAGGCGGTGAAGAAGACGCGGTTGAGGTCGCGGCTCTGCCGATCGGGCGCCGGATTGAGCAGGTTCAACAAGAACAGGCTCAGGCACAGGAAGATCGCGGTCAGCCCGATCAGCCAGGCCCGCTCTCGCTTCTGCATGCGCCGGAAAAAGAGGAAGGGCACGAGGCCAATGACGACATAGACCAGGTTGAACTCCTCCAGCACGCCGCCCACGTACATGCCGATCTGATCGATATACTTGCCCGTCTCCGAAAAGATCCGGGAGGGGAACTCGTGGCCAAACGTGGGGTTGATCTTTTCGTACTGACCGCGGGTGAAGGCGTGGAAAAAACCGGTGACCGTCCGCGGATACCCCCACTGCAGCGGCGGGTTGGTCATGCCGGCCAGCGCCATGTAGAGATAGAAGGCCGCACCGGCCACCCACGCTCCGCCGCAGATGAGGGCCTGAATCCATTCCGAGCCGAACTTGCGCGCGGATCGGGCCAGGTGGATGAAGCCGGCCACGACCCCGAGGCCGACGAGATTGAAGAAGAGGAACGGACCCCATTTCCAACTGATCAGATCCACCTTGTGAAAGACGGTGGTGTAGCGGGT
>DATLZF010000214.1:0-2047 GCA_035574135.1 Candidatus Methylomirabilota bacterium | reverse complement strand
CCGAGTCGGAACTCGGCCTGGGCAATCCGTTGCAGGAGCGTGGTCGGCAGCTTGAAGAGGAGCGCCTGGCTCTGATTACCCGCCTGCTGGGTCAGGAAGTGGCCGACTCACAGCGCAGCGAAACCATGCTGTGGAATGCCGTGCAATTGACGGGCCCCGTCCTCGGGGCCCTCCCGGTGGCGGTGCACAACGAAGTGCAGGAAATCTGCGCCCGCTCGATGGAGCGGCACCAAGCCGCCTTCTGGGCCCGCGCCAACGAAGGGCAGCCGCTCAATCCCATCGAAATGGCCCGACTGCGCGAGCAGACCCGTAGCGATCTGCGCAAGGTGCTTAACGAGGAAGGCATGGAGGAATTCCTTCTCCGCTACTCGCACAACGCCAACCGCCTGCGGCAGGAGCTTCGCGGCTTCGATCCCACCCCGGATGAGTACCGCAAAATCTTCCGCGCCGTCGATCCCTTGGAGCACCAGATGCAGATGGAGTATGGCGGTCCGGAAGCCATGAGCGAGGCTCAACGCGAACGCTTCGAGCGCCAACGCGACGCCGCCATCCGCGCCGCCCTCACGCCGGAGCGTTACCAGGCCTACCTGCTCACCAAGGATCCCCTCTATCGCCAGGCGCAGATGACCGCTCAGCAATACGGCGCGCCCAGCGCCGCCGTCGCCACGCTGTATCAGATGATGAAGACCAACGACGTGCGGCGGCAGAAGATCCTGCGCGACACGACCCTCAGTCCACAGCAACGCACCGACGCCCTCAACCGTGTCAACATCGAGCAGCAGCGGCTGGTGCAGCAGATCGTCACTGAGATGGGGCGACGGCGCTAGCCCGGGGCTTTCGCACCGTCCGCATGAAGCGCCGACAGACCGTGGCCGCGGCCGGGGCCATCGTCCCCAGCCGGCAGTCCCGGCCGCGCACGGACCGGCGGCACCACTAGGGCGGGCGTATGTCCTTTGACCGTGCAAAGCTGGCCGCGCGACTCTGGCATCTGGCCGGGCTGGGCGTTTTCCTCGGCGCGTCGTCGTGGAAATATCCCGGTTGGTTCGGCTTCATCTACGAACGCGATCGCTACGTGAAGCGCGGACGGTTTTCGGCCGCGCGGTTCGAGCGCCATTGCCTGGCGGAATACGCCGAAACGTTCCCCGCCGTGTCGCTGGACGCGGCCTACTACCAGTTTCTCAAGCCACAGCAGATTGCCGAGTTGGCAGCGCAGGTCCCGGCCGGGTTTCGCTTCGCGCCCAAGGTTTGTGCCGACATCACCCTCAAGCGCTTTCCCCAACTGGCCCGCTTCGGGGCCCGCGCGGGCCAGCTCAATGCCCACTTCCTGGACGCGGACCTTTTTGCCGACGCTTTCCTGGCCCCGTGGGAGGCGGCCCGCAGCAAGGTGGGATTGATCACCTTTGAGTTTTCGCGCTTCGGTCCGGGCGAGTTCGCACGCGGCGCAGCGTTCGTGGAAGCGTTGGAGACGTTCCTCGGCAAACTGCCGCGCGGCTGGCCCTACGGCGTCGAAATCCGCAACCGGCAATGGCTACACCCGGAATACTTCGCCGCTCTCGCACGCCACGGGGTCACCCACATCTACAACGCCTGGACCGACATGCCGCCGGTGGGCGAGCAGCTCGCCCTGCCGGGCAGCAACACCAATCCGGCCTTGCTGGCCGGGCGTTTCCTGCTACGGGAGAGGCGCACCTACGAGCAGGCGGTGAAGCAGTTCAGCCCCTACGACCGCATTCAGGATCCCAATCCGGAAGGGCGCGCCGCCGCGGCCGATCTCGTGAAGCGGGGATGGAGATCGCAGGGACGCACCACGGTGATGGTGCTGGTAAACAACCGATTCGAAGGGCACGCGCCCGGAACCATCCAAGCCATCGTCGAGCAACTCGCAACCGGGGCATGAGCCGGGAGCGCGGCGCACGCGTTCCTCCGTTTGAACTGGCCTCTCGGCCCCCAGCTCGGCCAAACCGCAGGCTCCCCGCCGACAAGGGCCTGGGCCCACTCACCATCCCACCACGGCGCAAGCGGGTCCGAGCCGGGCATCCCGGGGCCG
>DATLZF010000213.1:0-5784 GCA_035574135.1 Candidatus Methylomirabilota bacterium | reverse complement strand
CCACCAACGGCACCGCCACCGCCGGTCTCGATTACGCGCCGGTCGGCAGCGTGCTCTTCTTCCCCGCCGGCATCACCAACGCCAGCTTTGCCATCGCCATCACCAACGACACGCTGGACGAGTTGAGTGAAACGATCGGTCTTGTCCTCTTCAACCCGACCAACGCCACCCTGGGAGCCCTCCGCGAGGCCACGTTGACCATCGTGGACGATGACCCGCCCACCGCCCGGTTCAGCAGCGCTTCCTTCACGGCCTCCGAAACGCCGGCCAACACGGTGGTGAACATCAGCGTGGTGCTCTCCAAACCGCCGGCCCAGACGGTCTTCGTGGATTGGTCGGTCGGCGGCGGTTCCGCTTCGCCGGGGGCCGACTACTTCTCCACCGGCACGGGCACGCTGACCTTCGGCCCGGGGCAAACGAACAAAACCTTCCAGCTCACGCTTTTCACCGACACCCAGACAGAGGGGGATGAAACCGTGGAGATGCGTCTGATTGACTTTTCGGGCGCCACGCGCGGCACACCGGATCATGCGGTGCTGACCATTCTGGACGACGATTCACCGCCCCGCATCCTCGAAACCACGCGGCCCGCAAACGACACGTTCACCATGACCCTGTCCGGCGCCGTGGGGCAGCGCTTCGCCCTCGAGCTGTCCACCAACCTGCCGCTCTGGCGGGTTTACCGCGTGCTGACGAACCACACGGGAGTCCTGCAATTCACGGACACCTTCACGCCGGCGGCGGGAGTCCGCTTCTACCGGACCGCATATCCGGCCCCCTAGCCCGACCCCGTGGCGCGCTGAAGGCGTCGCACCCCTTGCCACGGGGCCGAGGCCGGAACGGCCGCGGGGATGGGATGGGCCGGTGGGTCCGGCTCACTCCACTCGTTGCACGCGATAAAACCGCCTTGAAGCATCGGCCGGGGAGGGAGGCTGGCTCGTCGTGACGTGCATCTTCAATGCGGTGTTCGCCCCGGCCATCACGTCGCCCGGCAGGGAGACTCAGTGCGCGCCTTCCAGCGAATTCGCGAACTCGACGCGATAGACACGTTCCGGAGCAGCCTGCCACTCGACCACGGCCACCCGGAGCTGCGCGTCACCTTGTCCTTCAGGCGCGTTCACCGCCACGCGGGTCAATCGCAGCACCGACTTGGGTAACGTCGGGTCGGTGCCCCCGACAAATTCCTGTTCATCCCATTGGCCGTCGCCGTCGGCATCCGGCCCCACCAGCGACAGGAGAAACACATCGCAGCGATCGTTGAAATCGCCCGCCACCAGGTCACGAACGAACAACCGCGGCACCCCGAGGCGCACCCGGTTGGCCGAGCCCGCGGCAGAGCGTTCTTGGTGGGCATTTTGGAGGCCGACAGGCAAAGGCTCTTGGCGAGGGGCGCGAACGGCGGGCCTCTCAAGCCAGCAGACCACGGATCACTTCGCCGTGCACATCGGTCAGGCGGCGATCGATGCCGTTGTGGCGAAAGGTGAGTTTCTCGTGCTCGAGCCCGAGGAGGTGCAGCACCGTGGCGTGGATGTCGTACACGGTGGTCGGATGCGCGCGATCGAGCGGCTTGTAGCCCCATGCATCGCTCTCGCCGCAAACGATGCCCCCCTTGATGCCCCCGCCGCACAGCCAGTTGGTGAAGCAGTAGGGATTGTGGTCCCGGCCCTCGCCGCCCTGCGAGGAGGGCATGCGCCCGAATTCTGTCGTCCACAGGATGATCGTGTCGTCGAGCAGCCCGCGCTGCTTCAGGTCGAGGATCAAGGCCGCGGCCCCGCGCGCGAACCCCCGGGCCAGCGGGCCGTGATCGCGCCGCACGTCTTCGTGTGAGTCCCAGTTGCGCCGGGGGAAACCGTTGTCGTTACCGCTCCAAATCTGCACAAAGCGCACACCCCGCTCGATCAGCCGGCGGGCCGTCAGACATTTGCGCCCGAAATAATCCATCTCCTCGGCGGCGTTGATGTCCTTCGGCCATGTGGGGGGATTCCGCTGCACGCCGTAAAGGTCGAGGATGTAATCCGGCTCGCGCGACAGATCGAGCGCCTCGGGCGCGGCCAGTTGCATGCGCGCCGCCAGCTCGTAGCTACGCACCCGGGCCTCAAGCCGCGCGTCATCCTGCCGCACCGCGGCGTGGTCGCGGTTCAAGTGCGCCAGCACGGCGTGGGCAGCGCGCTCGCTCTCGGGCGAAACGAACTGCCCGGCCCGGCCCGGGAAAAGATCGGCAATGGGATTCTCCCGGCCCGGATAAATGATCGTGCCCGCATGCTGGCCGGGCAGGAACGCGGCATCCCAGTTCTTCGGCCCGTTCGAGGCAAAACCGCGATGATCCGGCAACACGACGAAGGTCGGCAGATTCTCGTTCAAGCTCCCCAAGCCATAACTCACCCAGCAGCCCATGCCGGGGAAGCCCGGCAGTTGGAAGCCGGTCGCCTGAAGATAGGTCGCCTGACTGTGCACGCCGGTTTTACCGACCATGTTGTGGACAAAAGCGATCTCATCCACCACCGGCCCGAGATCGCTCACCACATCGCTGAGCAACTTGCCGCACCGGCCGTAAGGCCGGAACGGCCAGACCGGCTTCTTCCACGGCCCCAGCCCGTCCTGAAACGCCTCGACCGGCTCGCCAAAATCACTCGGCTGCCCGTCCCGCTTCACCAGCTCGGGCTTGTAATCGAACAGGTCAATATGGCTCGCGGCTCCAGCCATGAACATCTGGATGACGCGCCGCGCCCGCGGCGGACGATGCGGCAGTGGCGTCGCGGGACGTGAAACCTCCGAGGGGACGCCGGCGCCGAGCAACTTGTCCGCGCCCAGCAAACTCGCCAACGCGATGCCGCCCAGCCCGCCGCCCGAACGCCAGAGGAACTCGCGGCGGCTCCAGGGCCGGGACGGCGGCGCCGCCCGATGAAATGGCGACTCGTTCCTCATGCTCAATCCACAAAGACAAACTCGTTCAGGTTGAACAGCACGCGGCAGCAGTTGGCCAGGCCGTGTTCCCGCGCGTAGGCGGTCAGCGCCCGCTCCTCCCCCACGTTGGGGGGGCGCCCGGTGGCCTCGTAAAACCCGCGCCGGACCTGCGCTCCCAGGTCGCCCCCCCTGCCCTCCAGCCTCGCCGCAAAGTGCTTCGACATTGTGAGCATCAGCGCGTTGTTCAACAAAGCGAGGGCCTGCAGCGGCGAGAGGCTTTCGTTGCGCCGCCCCACCTGCATGGAGGGGTCGGCACAGTCCAGCACGTTCATGAACGGCTGCGGCTGCGAACGCACAATGAACCGGTAGATCGAACGCCGATGCGACTTGGGATCGTCCGGATCGTGCAGGTGATAGCCGTAGTGCGGCGAGTGCTCGGGCTTCTCGAGGATGAAATCCCGGAAGCCTGGCCCGCCCATCGTCAGATCGAGTTTGCCGGAAACGAACAAGACCGCGTCGCGCACGGCCTCGGCCTCCAGCTTGCGGCGGTTCTGGCGCCACAGATAGCGGTTCTCGGAGTCCAGAGCGTCGAAACGTTGGAGCGCCGAAACGTTGCCACCGGAGTCCGCACGCCCGCGCTCGTCTTCGACTGAAATGCCGGCACCGTTGGGCACGTCAACGAACGAGGACTGCCTGTACGTCGCGCTGGTCACGATCAGCCGGTGCAGTTTCTTCAATGACTGCCCACCGTCGCGAAATTCCACCGCCAGCCAGTCCAACAACTCCGGATGCGTCGGCAAGGCGCCCATGCGTCCGAAGTCGTTGGGCGTTTCGACCAGGCCGCGGCCGAAGTGGTATTGCCAGACGCGGTTGACGATGCTGCGCCAGGTCAGTGGGTTGCGCCGGTCCGAGAGCCATCGGGCCAGCGCGGCGCGGCGGTCGCCTTCCCGATGCCCTGGCGGCAACTCGAACCGCGCGGGCAGGCCCGCCAGGCAACTGAGCGCGCCCGGAGCGGCCTCCGTGCCCGGCTTCTGCACATCGCCGCGACGGAGGATGTAGATCGGCCGGGGCTGCCCTCCCCGGGCGCCCGTGCCCACAAAGGAGCCCGCGCCGCTGTAAACGGCCGCCACATAAGCGGTGCTCTGCGGCGGAAGTTGCGCCAGGCTGGTTTTCACCGCTTCGAGATCACGTTCCAATCCGGCCAGCACACCGCGTTCTGCCTCCGAGGTGGCCCGGGCCAGCAACGCCGCTCGTTCCTGTTGCCATGCCGCCAGCGCCACCTCGTTCGACCCCGCCGCGCCAGGATGCCATCCGTCTGTCAGGTTCTTCTTCTGCCAGCGGACGGGCGCTTCGATCGAATCGAGCGCTGACACCTCCGCGCCCAAAGCGACGTTGTTCCCGTCCGCAGTGAATGCGCTCAGTTCGGCGAGCGCGAAATGATAGTCCGCTTGCCGCGGCGCCAGCTTCGTGGCCGTGACGCGAATGAAACGCGCCGTGCGCCCGGCGGTCTCAACACTGACGGCCCGCAATCTTGGATTGGGGAAGTCGTCGCGGGTAAAATCACCCGCCAGAAAGACGTCTTTGCCGAACGCCTCGTCGTCGGACAACTCAACCTTGAATCGCACTGGAAAGCCGAAGCCCTCGCCGATGTGGTTAAAGTCGTCCTTGCACGGATGCAGGACGACGCTGCCCAGCGCGACGCGGCGGCCCAAATCCGCCTGCACCCACTTCACCACGTCCTGCTTCTTTTCAATGCCGCTGTGGTAGCCAAAAGCCTCACCCCTTGTCGGTGCTTTCGACAGAGCGGCAATCCTCCGATCGAGATCGGCCAGGGCCGCCCCGGCACGGGTCGCGATCCGCCCCTCGATCTCCTGCTTGCGCGCCGCCAGTTGCGCCTGCCGTGTGGTTAGTTCCCGGCGCTGCCGTGCCACAACGGAATCGGTGTCGTATTTTTGATCGGCCCGATCCACGGCCGCGAACACGGCCTGCAGGCTGTAGTAATCCTCCATCGAGATGGGATCGAACTTGTGATCGTGGCATTGCGCACACTGCACGGTGAGGCTGTTGAAGGTCTGGATGGTGTTGACCACCATGTCGTCCCGATCGAGGTGCCGCGCGATCTTGCCGTCGATCTTCGCCTCCGGCACTTCGGCGTGGCCAATGAGATCCCACGGCCCGGCAGCGATGAAGCCCAGGGCCTCGAAACCATCGCGGGTGTCTGGAAACAACACATCACCCGCAACCTGCTCCTGAATGAAGCGTCCGTAGGGCTTGTCCTCATTCAAGCTGCGGATGACGTAGTCCCGATACGGCCAGGCATTCGGTCGCGGCTGGTCTTTGTCATAGCCGTGCGTTTCGCCGAAGTGCACCACGTCGAGCCAGTGACGCGCCCAGCGTTCGCCGTAATGCGGCGAGGCGAGGAGGCGATCGACCAGTTTGTCGTAGGCGCCCGGATCATGATCCGCAACGAACGCCTCGATCTCCTCCGGACGCGGTGGAAGGCCGATCAAATCAAAATGGAGCCGGCGAATCAGCGTGCGACGATCGGCCTCCGGCGAGGGACGCAGCCCCCTCTCGCCAAGTTTGACACGAACGAAGGCGTCGATGGGATTTGGGATCCCGACTTCGGGCGCCGGGGCGGAGGGCACTGCGGGCCGCACCAGCGGCCGGAGTGACCACCAGTCCGACGCCACGGCGGGCGACGACGAGTTGGGATTGAGCTCCGCGGCAAGCCCCGGCGAGATCGCGAGGTAAAGACCGACCAGCACGCGAACCACGCGGCGGGCGGGAATCCCAGAGGCCAACCCGCGCCAGGTCCATCTCGCATTGCAGCCGATGCTCGCTCGATTCATCTCTTGTCAGGCGCGAACGGACTTTCGG
>DATLZF010000212.1:0-3063 GCA_035574135.1 Candidatus Methylomirabilota bacterium | reverse complement strand
ACGACCGGCTCCTCTCTGATGCCGCAGAAGAAGAACCCCGATGTGGCCGAACTAACGCGCGGCAAGGCCGGGCGCGTCGTGGGCAATCTGGTGGGCCTGCTGACGTTGCTCAAGGGACTGCCCATGACCTACAACCGCGATCTGCAGGAGGACAAGGAGCGACTCTTCGACACGACCGACACCGTCCGCGCCTCGGTGCGGATCATGGCGGCCATGCTGAACCACACGTCGGTCAACGCCGCCGCCTGTGCTGCGGCGGCCGGGGATCCGCTCCTGCTGGCCACGGACCTGGCGGATTACCTCGTGCGCAAGGGCGTGCCGTTTCGCGTGGCACACCACGCCGTCGGGGCCGTGGTGGCGCGGGCCGAACAGCTCGGCAAACCCCTTCATCAGCTTTCACTGGCGGAGCTCCAGGCGGTGCAAAAGACCTTCGACCGGGACGTGGCCGCCATCTTCGACCTCAAACAGGCCATGCGCCGGCGCCGCGTCTTCGGGGCACCGGGCACGGCGGAAGTAAGGCGGCAACTGGCCTGGTGGCAACGCGCCCTGCGGTGAGGGGAGCTGTGCGCAAGAATGATTTTCAACCGGGGTAAACCGCGCTCGGAGGGAGAAGGGCTGGAGCCAATGGTGGGGATTGAACCCACGACCTACGGTTTACGAAACCGTTGCTCTACCACTGAGCTACATTGGCGCGCACCAAGTGCCAGCACCATATCGGCAGGAGAATTTTCCAGGCAAGCCATTTTGTGCCCGCGCGGGTCAACTCGCGGTGACGATGCCTCCTGACGGCGCGCCGCCGAAGCTCTGCAGCAGCCACCTCACGCTGGCGCAGCGACGCGGAAGCCGACCGGGCCTGCCATGCGCCGGATGATGCGCGCCGTCCCGGTCCCGTTGGCCCGGCCCGCCAGCTCCGCAGATCATCGCCGCTGCCGAAGCCGGCGCAACAACTCGAGGTTTTCCGAAATGGTCGTGTCGCCGGGATGCTTCTCCAGGCCCACGTGGAACTGCATCTCCGCCTCATCGAAACGCCCTGAGCGCATGAGCAGCAGCCCGAGGTTGTTGTGGGCTTTGAAGTTGTCCGGATTGATGGCAAGGGTTTTCAGGAAGGCGGCCTCGGCGCGCAGTGGATCTTTGTCCATGAGCAGCACACCCAGGTGGTAGTGGGCCTCTTCTTCATTCGGGTCAATCTGCACCGCCCTGAGCAGGGGCGGCATGGCCTCTGCCGCCCGTCCGCTGGCCATGAAGGCCTTGGCCAACTGCACCAGGGCATGGGCATTGGTGGGATTGCGCTGCACCTCGGCGGCGTTGTAGGCGAGGATCTCCCGCACGAGACGCCGGCCGTAGTCTTCCTCGAGCCGACGCAGATCCCCCGCGTGCCGTGGCAGCAGTTGCCACCACAGCTCGCCCATCTCGTCGGTGGACTGAAGCCCATAGACCACGCGCACGGGCGGTTGGTGCGGATTGCGGATATTGGCGGCCGAATTGTCGTAGCGAATGCGCATTCCCAGCCGCGTGCCCGCGGGGAGACGAGGCGGTACGGCATAGCGGTAGTCGCTCTGCCAGTTGAAATCCCAGTCGTCGATCCGCAGCAAGATCTGCCGGCTGCCGTCCGGCAGGATGGCAAAGCCTTCGATTTCCCGGGCCAGGTAGTGCGCATGCGGCACCACGGCGAGCACCTCGGCCTCCACCGGCAGGACGTAACTGTCTTCAATCTCGTAGTGCGCTTTGCCGGCCGGGATGTCGATCCGCGTCGAGTTGAGCACGATTTTGAACGGCGTGTTTGTGGGGGCCCGATCAGTGAAGTAGAAGCCAATCCGTGGCTGAACTCGCTCGGGCTTGCCGCTGGGCTGCATGTGGGCCTGCAAGACGATGTCGCTGCCCGGCTCGATGGGCCAGGCCAGGCCCTCCGGCGAATGGGTGGGGCCGCGGCCCGGCTGCCAGCTCAGAAAATGGCCTCCCGGCGAGGTCACACTCGGTGGCACGGACATCCCGCCAAAACCGATCTCGGCATCCTGCGCATCCAGTCGGCGTGACTGCCGCGAACGATCAAAGCGGATAAACACGTGATGCAACACCCGTGTGCCGGCCTTGAACTCCACCGCCCGCACAAACCGGCGCGCGGGTAGATTCACCGGAATCACAAAGTTCCGATACACGTCGCGCCCGTCCGCCGGCAGCTCGTAGGGCTCCGGCATTTCTACCGTCAGATCCGGCACCCCCAATTGCCAGCCGTCCGTTCGGGAGGGCGGCGTCGGCCGGTCGGCCGCCTCGCCTTCCGGCGCCCCTGCCCGCACCCAATCTTGTATCACCCTGATCTTGTCCTCCGTCAGCCGTCGGTCGTCGGCCAGTGGGGGCCCTCCGGCAGCCGGAAGCCACGGCGGCATGTAGCGGTTCGAGGTCACGGTGACAATGTCGGCCGCACGTCCCTTGACATCGTCGTAGGTGATCAACTCAAAGGGTGCCGCCTCGCCCGCCTGATGACACCCGGTGCAATGGCGGTGAATGATCGGAGCAATGTCGCGGTTGAAAGTCGGCTCGCCGCGGGGCCGGCGCGGGGCCAGCGGCCCCGCACCTGCATCCCGTTGCTGATACCGCCACCAGAGACCGGCTGCGGTCAGCCCCAACATTACGGCCACAATGCCGCCGATTACGGCTCTTCGCCTTCCTCCTGCCGCGACGGATGCAGCGGCGTCGTGACGATGCGCCGGATGCCGCTTCATTCCGCGGGGCTGATGGTGCAGCCCACAGCGGGTCCTCCCGGGACAACCGACCGGCCTTCCAGCGCGGCCGACAGGGCCTCGAACAGGTCCCGCCGCGTCGGCGCCGGGCGCCATTTGCCAAAGGCGACGTAACGGTCGTCGATCCGCCCGCGGTACACCACCCGGCCATCCGGCGCGATGACGGCCGCTTCCGGGGTTACTTTCGCCCCGCAAAACTCGACCAGCCTATGTTCAGGATCCCGCAGCGCTGCGCACGGGTAGTCGTACTCCCTGACGTGCCGCCGAATGGCATCTGCTGACACAGTCCCATCCGCATAAACCAGCCAGAAGGCGACACCGGCGG
>DATLZF010000211.1:0-4978 GCA_035574135.1 Candidatus Methylomirabilota bacterium | reverse complement strand
CCACTCGCCGCCCGGGCCGTGCCTTTGCACCGAACCGTTGTTCACCGTCACGGTGGCGTGACTGGCCGCCCGCCCGGCCACGCCGGCAAAGGCCACCACCGTGCGCTGGGTCAACTGGTTCATGCCGTTGACCGCATACTGGTCGCGCAGCGGGAAGAAGTCGAGTTCGCCCGTGGCCCGCCGGGTGCGGTTGCCCCGCTGGTCGTGCGTGTATTCGAACTGCTGCCCGGGCACCTCCGTCGCGTCCGGCCAGTAACGCCGGGCGCGGAACAACTGCCCCAGGGCGTCGTAGCTGAAGTCCCAGCGCGAACCGTCGGCCGTGTTGGTCACCGCCGGCCGCAGGCCCGCCAGATCGTAGCCCGTGCCGTCTCCGGCCACCACGGTGGACGGCCCGTCGTCCCGGCGATGCTCCAGCCGCCGTCCCCGATCCAGCGCGTCGAGCTGCCGTTCACTCACCAGGCGCGCGGCCGGGCCGCCCGCCGCGCCCAGGTCCCAGCCGATGACCTGCTGCACCAGGGCGCTGCCCCAGCCGTAGCTGTACTGGACGGCGCGGCTGTTGTTCGTCACCCCGGTCAGGCGCGAGGCCGCGTCGTGGCCATAGGTGGTGGTGTCGTTCCACACCGGCGTGGCCAGGCGCTGGCGGATGCGGCGCAGGCGCGCGTCGTAACCGTTGGTCACCAGCACCCCCGTCCGCGCCTCGGCCAGCAGCGGTCCGGCCAGGTGATTGGTCAACAGGGTCACGTTGGTCGCCGTCGGCCCGCGTTCCTCGACCCGGGCCGGCCGGCCCAGCCGGTCGCGGGTGAGGAACACGTCCGGCGTGGTGTCGCTGTGATTGGCCACGGTCAGTTGCCCGAGCGCGTCGTAGCCGTAGCGGGTCTCGACCCCGCGCGCCCAGCGCCGCAGGACCAGCCGGCCGGAGTTGGTGTAGGCGTGGAAGACACCGTTGCTCCCGGCAAAGACGCGGTTGGTCAGCCAGCCCCGGTAGGCGTCGTAGCGCCACTGGTTGGTCACCGCGCCCGTGCCCGCGCCGAAGTCGGCCCAGGTGGTCTGGTGCGTGAGCCGGCCCTGTGCGTCGTAGCGCCGTTCGTTCGGATACACCCGCGCGCCGCTCTCCAGCCGCGGCAGCCCGTTGGACCAATAAGTGCGCGTGACGAGGCCGCCGTCGGGATGATGCGTGCGCCAGAGCCGCCCGCCCGCGTCGTATTCGTAACTGGTGGTCAACGCCGCCTCTCCCGCCGCCGCCGGCGGCAGGGCGGTCGATTGCAGCCGGTCGGCCGCGTCGAATACGTTCGTCGTCAGGCCGGTGCGCTGGTCAAAGACGCCCGCCTGTCGTCCGTGGGCGTCATAGGTGAAGTCCAGCGCCCGCAAAGTTTCGTTCAACGCCGGGTGATGCGTCACCACGCCCGTCAACCGGCCCGCCTCGTAGGTGCTCGTCGTGACCGTGCCATCGGGCGCGGTGATGGCGACGGTGCGGGTGGTCCCGGCGTAGGTCGTCTCGGTGAAGTTGGTCTGGCCGTAGGCGGAGGACCACACCCGCAACCCATCCAGGCGGGTCTCGATAGTCGAGACGGGCGTGAGCGTGCCGTCGCCATCCTGCGTGGTGACACTCGTCACGACGCGGCGCGCGGGCTGGCCATCCGGGCCGGCGGCGATGGCGGAGTAAGTCTCGACGATCTGTTCGCCGTTGGTGGCCGCCCAGTCGAGCTGGCCGTTGCGGTTGGCATCCAGCACGCGGTACCACGGCTCGCCGCGGCCGTTGTAGAGGTGGAGCGTCGAGACGCCATCGGGATCGATCTCGCGGCTCAACTGGCCTTGAACATTGAAAATCCGCTCGGCCGCGGGCACCGGCTGCCCGGCGGGGGCGGCGAAGAGCGTCTTCACTTCACGCCCCGCCGGGTCGGTCAGCGTCAGCGTCCACTCGGGCGTGTCGTTGCCGGCGTCGTCGAGCTTGATCTCCTTGCGCGAGGTGAGGAAGCAGTTGTAGCCGGCCGAGGTGCCGTTGGTCACGCCGTATTCGTAGCGCATGGGGAAGGCGGCCGTGCCGGTCACGCGCTTGAGGGCGCCATCACGAAACCATTCCTCCACGCGCACGCCGCCGTCGGCGTAGGTGGTGGTGAGCCGCCGGCCCGGCGTGTTGGTTTCCTGGAAGCGCGTGGGCTGGCCGACGGCGTCCCAGGAGTTCGTCAACCGGCCCGCCAGATCGTAGGCGTGGCGCGCCTGGGTGATCCGCGTGCCGTCGGTCCCCTCGCGCACGCGCGCCAGCACCCGATCCGCCGCGTCGTTGGTCGTCCGGGACACGACGCCAAGAAGGGTTTCCGTCTCGCGTCGGCGCAGCGCGTCGTAGGTGAAAGTGGTCGTGGCTCCGTCGCGATCCGTGGCCAGCTCGGGCCCGCAGCAACCGAACTCGGTGTAGGTCGAAGTCCCGTCGAGATAGGTCACCCGGCGCGGACGCCCGTAGTCGTCCGGCTCGGTGAACAACTCCAGACCGGTGAGGGCGCCCGAGGCGATGTCCAGGTTCGTGCGCGTCACCAGGTGACCGGTGGCGGTGAACTCGGTGACCAGGCGTGTGCCGTCGATCACCGTGTCGCTGCCCGCAAACCACGGCTGGCCACGGCTCACCGTTTGGATTCGTTCGTCGGGCGAGAACTCCCGGGTCTCGATCGTGCCCTCGGGAAAGATCGTCTTGCGCCACCGGCCGGCCAGCGCGCCGCCGGCATGGAGCACGCGCGTCGTCACCAGGTTGCCCGCGTGATTCCAGGCGGCATTGCTGGCCACGCAGACGATGGAACGTTGCTCGTCGCCCTGCGCCGTGGAGGCGAAGACCGCGTAACTCCGGCCAATCTCCGCGCCCAGCAGGTGCTCCGTCACGCGGCGCGGCGTGTTCGTGGCCACCCAGCCGGCATCACCGGAGCCGGCCACCACGCCCGGGGTGTAAAGGAACTCGGTCAAGCGGCAGAGCGCCTTGTTCGTCGTCGGGGTTTGATCGGCGAAGGCACTGAAGCGGTTGGTCACCCGGCCCAGGGCGTCGAAGAACTCGATGCTCCACCCGCCGTCGGCGCGTGTGATGTCCAGCCGCCGGCCGTCGGGTGAATAGACGTAACGGTTCGTGAGCGCCGTGGCCCCCAGGCCGGTGATGTCCTCCTCCAACACCTCGCCCCAGGCGAAGCGCCGGTAAACGCGACTGCTCACCGCGTTGGTCTGGCCCTGCGCGTTCAGGAGGGTCCGCGTCACCGTGCGCACCGTGTTGCTCGGCCCGCTCCAGGTCGTCTTCTGCTTTTCCGTCCTCAGCCCGTTGGTGGACAGCCCCGAGGGCAGCCCGGAGACGAGACTCCAATCGTTTCCTGACGCCAAATACAACCACGGCGCCTGCGCGCCGGCGGCCACCAGCAAACGGCCGGCCTGCGAGCTGGAGAACGACACCGTGGTGAACGGCGCGTCCTCCGTCAGTTGATAAAGCCCGTTGACCTTCGGCAACACCTGCTCCGGCCGGTAGAAGCGCAGGGCATAGGAGGACGCGCTCTGCACCTGCACCACCGCCAGCCCTTCGGGCACGCGCACCTGCTGAAGCACGCCGGCGGCATTCGTGATGACCTCGACGGCGTTGCGCCGGAAGGGATACCGCAGCAGCGACACCGCCCCGAGGTTCGCCGCCGCGTTGGTCGTGTAAACCGTCAGCCCGCCCACGTGCTCTCCCCGCCAGCCCCGGCCCAGGCTCACCCGCGCCGACACGCTGCCCAGTTCCGGCGTCGCCGCGCCGATCGGACACATCGCCGCGTCGCACGACTCGCACCGGCGCAAGTCCAGTTCCTCCAGCACCTGGCAGGGCGGAGTCGAGGAATCCACCACCCGCACCAGCAACGTCCCCTCGCGCTCGCCCGCGCGAATCAAACCGTTCGTCGGGTTGATCTGACAGTCCAGCGCATCCGCCGAGACGATGGACCACGTCAGCGGCGCCACCAGCGGCGTCGAACCTCCCTCCCGGCCCAGCGACGGCCGCGCCACCGCCACCCCGTCGGCCGCCAGCACGTAACGACCGTCCTCCTTCTCCACGTCGAATTCGATCTTCAGCCCCCGCTCGTGCCGCAGTTCCATCGTCCAGGATCCGGCGCCTTCGCCCGGTCCGGAGTTCGTCGTGCCCTGGCTGATCGAGTAGGACTCCACCCCGTCGATGAACAGTCGGTAACACCCCGGCACCGCAAACGCCAGATGCACCGAACACACCCCGCCCGCCACGCTCAAGGCGTAACTTCGGCCCACCTCCAGCCCCGCCCGCAGAGGCGGCACACTGGTCAACGCCGCGCAGGTGTCGCCCTCCCCCGTCACGGAGCGGTCGGCCACGCCGATGGTATAAGGGCCATCCGCGCACACCGAATTGCCCGCCATGTGCAGTTCCACCGCCCCCTGGCAAATCGACGCCAATCCCAGCAGGCCCGCCAGACACGCCCAGGCCCGTCTCATTTTTGGTGACTTCTTCATGAACGTTTCCTCCCCGGATCACCGCCGCCACACCTTCGTCTCCAGCCCCACCACGCCGTTCGTATCCGCAGCCCAGCCCGCCAGCGGATCGCGTCCCAGCACCACCTCCGCGCCATCCTTCGTCCCGTCCCCGTCCGAGTCGGCGCTCTGCGGGTTCGTGCGCCAAATCCACCATTCCGCTCCGTCCGTCAACCCGTCCGCGTCCTCGTCCGCCGCGCTGCCCGCCACAAACCACGCTTCCGCTCCGTAGCTGTCCGGCAGCCAGGCGTTCGTCGTCCCGGCCGGCAACCCCGCCGCCCATTGCCACAGCCCGGGCGTCGCGTTCGTAGGACTCAGACTCGTGCGGGCATACAGATCGTAGGGCCAGGCCGGATTATGCTCGAAAATCGTGAGATAAATCTGCCCGTTCGTGAACACCGGAATCGTCAGCTTCAGCCCCGGCACAGCATAGGCATTCGTCCCCGGCGCCGGCCCGCCGGTGCCCCCGCCCCCGCCCGGCGGC
>DATLZF010000210.1:0-2462 GCA_035574135.1 Candidatus Methylomirabilota bacterium | reverse complement strand
GGGCGGGTCGCGCCTGGCGATCGTCACCCTGGACCTCGGCAGTATGGTGTCGGAAAAGCTGCCGCGCGAGATCTCCTCGAAACTCGGCATTCCCACTGTGTTGCTGGCGGCGTCCCACACGCATTCGGCACCGGCATTCTTGCCCTTCGGCAGCTCGCCGGCGAGCGACCCGGTTGCGGCCGAATACCTCGCCGGCCTGGAGACCAAAATATTCCGAGTGGTTCAGCAGGCTGCGCAATCCATGTTCCCGGCAACGGTGCGCATCGGGCGCGGTTCGATTCAACTCGGATACAATCGCCTCCTTCTCCGCGACAATGGCCGGGCCCGCGCTCTGTTCAACAACCTGGAGCGAGTGCCTTATGGGCCTGTGGATCCGGAGTTCGTCTTGATGCGAGTGGACGATACGGATGGGCGCTTGCGCGCCCTTCTGGTGCACTATGCAGTGCATCCGGTGGTGCTCGGGCCGACGAACTGCAAGTATTCGGCGGACTACCCCGGGGTGATGCAGAGCGTCGCCGAGCGGGAACTCCCGGGCGCCCAGGTAATGTTCGTTCAGGGCGGCGCCGGCGACATCAATCCCTTGTTCATGGGCCGTTCCGGCAAAGAGGATGAGGACTTCGGCGTAATGCAGAAAATGGGGGAACTGCTCGCGGCCGCGGACGTCGCCGTCGTCCATCGTTTGCCAGCGCTCGAAGATGCGGTCGGCACTGCCTTTGGAGCCCGCATTCCAGTCAAAGTCCGCAAAGGCAGGGTACGGAGCAAACAGCCGGGCCAGTGTTTCGCTGGGGATGAGCCGGAGGACGGTCTTGGCGTTGTACTGCATCACACGAATACCTCGCTACTGGTCAAGGCTCCGCGCGATCAGTACAGCGGTCAGCAGCCGGGGACAACGGCAAGACGAGGCGAGGCCCCAAGGTGCCGGAGCCGGGAAAACGCTCTACACAAACGCTGCTGACTCGCCCATTTTATCATGGCGAATATTTGGCGAAACACGTCACAGGATAACGGCTTGATCCGCTTGCAAATCTTCGGCTTGACAGCTTCTGGCCTGTGGATCGCTGTGGAAATCGAGCCGTCTTTCGCACGATGACACTGCGGCTGGTAAAATGGTCACTGAGGTGGCCACATGAGAATCACGACCGTTCGGGAGTTCCGCGACAACGCCACCGGGCTGCTGCGCTCGAAGGCTCCCATTCTGGTTACACGCCGGGGCCGTCTGGCTGGGGTCTTCTTCCCTTGGCCGGAAGAAAGCCTGCCCGTGGAGTTCAAGAAGGAGCTCTTCTTTGTTCTCTCTGCCGAGTTGGGCCGCGAACTCAAGAAGCGGAAGATCAGCGAGGAGGAGGTCCAGGCGGATTTCGAGAGCTGGCGAAAGGCCCGCCGTGCGCCTCGTGGCTGATGCCAACGTTCTGCTCTCGGCCGTCATCGGCGGGCAGGCCAAGACCGTGCTCGAACATCCCGGTGTGGAAAGCGTGGTCACGACTGCGGTGACGTTCGAGGAAGTTCAGGAGTATGCCGGGCACCTGACGGAGAAGAAACGGTTAGACCTAGAACTCGTTCTGCTTGCCGTGGCGACGCTGCCCGTCGCCATCGTACCGAGAGAGCAATATAAGGATGCCTTGCCGCGGGCGCGAAGGAAGATCGGGAAGCGTGATCCGGATGACGTCGAGATCCTGGCGCTCGCGATGCACCTGGGATGGCCTTTGTGGTCGAACGACAGCGATTTTGAGGTCGCCGGGATCGAGTGGTACGCCACCGCCGAATTACTCCAGCGTCTCCGGCTCGCCGAATAGTTCTCGCGAGGCCCTGCGCTGATCCTCCCAAAGAGGCATCTTGGCGATCCTCCGCAGCGCCCCTTCGCTGAACGGCGCGCGCTCAGAGGGCGAGAGGCGCAGCACGGCCCGCTGGAGGTCCGGTGCGAGCCAGACGAGCATCATGATCTGGCTAATCCGCTCGCGGCTCACGCATCCCAGGCGAGCCAGATCCGCGTAGTCGCGCACCTCGCCGCGGTCGATCATCTCCTGAAGCTGAAGCGCCAGCGCCAGCACCTGCGCGGCACGCGGGTAGCGCCTCTTCTTTCGTGCCGCCGTCACCGTCGTCTTGACAAACTTCTCCTGCTCGCGCGGCGTCATCTCGGCCCACAGCCGGTCAAACTCGCGCAGGGTCCGGCGGACTTCGGCCACGTCCACCGTCTGGCCCGCCCACTCGGCCAACTGGTCGCGGACCTCGCGCAGTTTCCGTTCAAGCACCGCGGCACGTTCCTGCACCTCGGCCATGCGGTCCACGGCCAGCTTGCCACCTGTGCGCACGAGGCCCGCAAGTTCTTGGCTCAGCCGTTCGAGTTCGCGCTCGATCAGCCGCTTCTCGCGTTCCAGGGTCTCGATGTCTGCCGCGCGCTGTTCGCCGAGCGACTCAACAACCCGATCCACCACGCCGGGGTTCGCGGCGATGCCACGGATCTGCTC
>DATLZF010000209.1:0-9003 GCA_035574135.1 Candidatus Methylomirabilota bacterium | reverse complement strand
TTGGCCCGAACTCCAGAGCCTGCCCTGCCCCTACGAGGGCTTTTGCTGGTGAGGTCCAAGACCCATGGCCATGTCCCTCGCCGCACGTCTTAGCGCCCTCCTCCCCGTCTCATGTCCCGCCCTGCCGTCCTGATCGTGGTGGAGAATTTGCCGGTGCCGCTGGATCGCCGCGTGTGGCAGGAGGCATGCGCGTTACGCGACGCCGGCCTCGAGGTGGTGGTGATCTGCCCGCGCATGCGGGGGCATCTCCTGTCGGAGGAAATGCTCGAAGGCATTCAGATCTACCGGCACTGGATTAGCGAGGAGGCCGGAGGATTCTGGGGATTCCTGCGCGAGTACGCCTCGGCGCTGTGGGGCGAGATGTGGCTGACGTGGAAGGCCTGGCGCCGGCATCGGTTCGCGGTCATGCACCTGTGCAATCCGCCCGACCTGCTGTTTCTGGTGGCCTGGCCCTTCAAGTGGTTGGCCGGCGTGCGCGTGATTTACGATGTGCACGATATCTGGCCCGAGATGTTCGAAGCGAAGTTCCCCCGCCACCGGCTGCTCTACTGGGCGGTGCGCCTGGCCGAGCGACTCACTTACGCCTGCGCCGATGTGGTGCTGGCCACCAACGAATCCGTGCGCGAGGTGGCCTTCTCCCGCGGCGGCAAGACGGAGGGCGAGGTGTACGTGGTGCGCACGGCGCCGGCCGTCCGGGCGACCGACTACGCCCCCAACCCGGCGCTCAAAAAGGGCCGCCCGTTCCTCGTCGGCTACGTCGGCGTCATGGGCAGTGCCGACGGGGTGCACTATCTGATCGAGGCGGCGGCGCACCTCGTGCACAAGATGGGCCGGCGCGACGTGCAGTTCCTGCTCATGGGCACCGGACCGGAGTTCCCGGCCCTGACAGCGTTGCGCGACCGGCTCGGGCTGCGCGAGTTCATCGACATGCCGGGGCGTGTGAGCAACGAGTTCCTGTTCACCGCCCTGCGCACCATGGACGTGGGAGTTTCCTGCGATCCCATCAACCGCTACAACGACCACTGCACCATGAACAAGGTGCTCGAGTACATGATCTTTGCCAAACCCCAGGTGCTTTTCGATTTGAAAGAGGGCCGGGCCTCGGCCGGGCCGGCGGCCGTGTACGTACCGGAGAATTCCGCCGTCCAGTTTGCCGAGGCCCTGAACCGCCTGCTGAACGATCCGGCAGCCCGCGAGCGCATGGGGCGCCTGGGCGAAGAACGCCTCCGCACCTCGCTCAACTGGGAACGCTCCGTGGATCAGTTGCTCAAGGCCTACCGGGCCGTTCTCACGCTCTGCCCGGCCGGTGTCTGAGCCGGGATCTGCACGGAGGTCAGGCGATCACCGCCGTGACCGGCTTGCCGGACGAGATGGCCAGCGGCCGCCCGGAACGATCATGGATTTCGGTCTGCGGATCGATCCCGAGCAGGTAATAGATGGTGGCCGCCAAGTCCTCCGGCCTCACCGGGCTTTCGGCGGGATAAGAGGCCGTCTTGTCCGACGCGCCGTGAACGAAGCCGCGCTTCACTCCGCCGCCGGCCAGCAGCACGGTGTAACATTGCGGCCAATGGTCGCGACTGGCGTTCTCGTTGATTTTGGGCGTGCGCCCGAACTCCCCGGCCCAGACCACCAGCGTGTCCTGCAGCAGCCCGCGTTGTTCGAGATCGTTGAGCAGCGTCGGCAGCGTCTGGTCGGTGATGGGCAGGTGGTACTTCTCGACGATGGGAAACATGCGGGTGTTGTTGAACCCGTGCGTGTCCCAGCCGCCGGACTCGGTGCTCTGGCCGCCGATATTGTCGGAGAAATAGACCGTCACGAACTTCACGCCGGACTCGACCAGGCGCCGTGCGAGCAGACAGCCCTGGCCATAGGTGGTACGCCCGTAGGCCTCGCGCATTTCCGGCGGCTCCTCGGCCAGGTTGAAGGCCCGGCGCAGCCGGGGCGAGTTCAGCATCGCCAACGCCTTCTCGTAGTAAGCATCCAGCCCGCGGGCGGCGGCGGAGTGTTCGAGCAGCCGCGACTGCGCATCAATCACCTTCTGCACCTCCCGCCGCGCGTGCAGGCGTTCTGGGCTCAAGCCGGCCGGCAGGCTCAATTCCGGCAGGCTGAAGTCGGGGCTGTTCGGGTCCTGCGCAATGAACAAGGGATCGTGCACCTTGCCGAGAAAACTCGCGTGCTGCCCCGGGGTGATCGATCCGTCCGCGATCACGTGCGGATAGGACACAAACGTCGGGATTTCGCCACTCACCGGCGCCAAGTGGTCCACCACCGAACCCCAGGCGGGGAACAGTTCGAGCGAGTCACGCAACCGTTGGTCATCCGTCGGTGGCGCATGCCCGGTCAGCGCGTAGTAGCCCGCCGAGTTGTGGTTCTTCATCGTGTGATGCATCGACCGGATGAGCGTCACCTTGTCCATCACCCGGGCCGTGCGCGGAAGGTGTTCGCTGACGTGGATGCCGGGCACACTCGAAGGCACGGGCTTGTGCGGACCGCGAAACGCCTCCGGCGCATCGGGCTTCATGTCGAACATGTCGATGTGGCTGGGGCCGCCCCACTGGAAAAGGAAGATGACGGACCTCGCGCGCGGCCTGGGTCCGCGACCGCCCTGGAGCGCCTCCGCGCGCAGCAACTTGGGCAGGGTGAAGCCGAGCATCCCCATCCCCCCCACCTTCAAGAGCTGGCGCCGCGAAAACAGTGTGCCCGCGTAATCCCCGCAGGCGAACGAGGTCTGGCTGGATCGGACTTTCACGGCGCCTTTCTAGCAGTTCCGTCCCCGGTGTCAGGTCAAATTCCCCGGACTCGCCCCGGGCCGAACCCGGGCCCGCAAATCCCCTTGCGAAACGAAGACGGCCGGGGATGATCGCGGCGCTGCCCGCGCCGGCGAGCCGGCCGGCAGTCCGGAATGCCCGACACCGCCGCCACTCCGCCCGATCCGCTCGCGCTCCTGCTGCGCGTCAACGCGCTGAGCGCCTGGCGGCGGCTCAAGTCCATCCGCGACCAGTCCCGCCTGCTCACGGCGGTGATCGCGTGCTTCATTGGGAGTTACCTGGTGCTGGCGTTCTGGCTCTTTTTCGCCGGGTTGAGATTTCTCTCGCGGTTTCCAGGGCTCGGCCCGGCGCTGACCGAGCGGCTGATGTTTCTGCTCTTCGCCTTCCTGTTCGTGCTGCTGCTGCTGAGCAATCTGGTCATCAGCTACACGAACCTGTTCCGCAACCGGGAGACGGCCTTTCTGCTGACGATGCCGATTGGCACCACGCGCATCTTCCAATGGAAACTGATCGAATCGACGGTGCTGGCGTCGTGGGCGTTTCTGTTTCTGATCGCACCCTTCCTGGCCGCCTACGGGATGATCAAGGACGTCGCGTGGCATTTTTATCCGATGACCGTGCTGATGGTGGCGCTCTACATCGTGCTGCCGGCGGTGCTGGGGGCGTTCCTGGCTGTCAGCCTCGGACGGTATCTCGACCGCCGGTTGTTTCAGGTGGTGATGATCACGATCCTGGTGGCGGCGCTGGCGGCGCTGGCGTGGTGGTTTCGGCCGGAGGGGCCGCCGCCGGAGGACAGCACGGAAACCCGGGCGTTTGCCGTGCTGGATCAGATGCTCGGGCGCACCAAGTTCGCCGACTGGCCGCTGCTGCCCAGTCAGTGGCTGGCTTCGAGCGTCCTGCAATGGGCCGACGGCGCACTCCGAGGCTCCGGATTCCTCGTCCTCGTGCTTCTGAGTTACGCCCTGTTCTTCGGGATGCTGGCTTTCACGCGGATGGGACGCCTGTTCTACGACGCCTCGTCGGCCGTCCACAGCCGGGCCAGCGTGCTGGGGCGGTGGCGCTGGTTCCAGGTGTGGCGCCGGCGCGAATGCCAGCGCGGACCGAGGCTCGGCCCCGGTGTGCTTGACGCGCTGGCCGATCTCATTCCCGGATTGAGCCCGGACGTGCGCGCGTTGATGGTGAAGGACACGCGCACCTTCTGGCGCGACACGACGCAGTGGGCGCAGTCGCTCGTGCTCTTCGGGCTGCTGGCCGCCTACATCTTCAACCTGCGCCATTTCTCGCAGCAACTCGGCAATCCGTTTTGGACGAACCTCGTGTCGTACCTCAACCTCGGCGCCTGCTCGTTGAACCTGGCCACGCTCACCACGCGCTTCGTGTATCCCCAGTTCTCGCTCGAAGGCAAACGCCTGTGGATCGTGGGCATGGCGCCCCTCGGCTTGGTGCGGGTGGTGAAGGCCAAGTACGGGCTGGCCACCGCCACGTCCCTGCTCGTCACGCTCGGACTGATCCTGGTCTCCTGTTACATGCTGAAGCTGCCGCCCGGGCAAACCGCCTACTTTGGCCTGGCCATCACGACGATGACCTTCACGCTGAACGGCCTGGCCGTCGGCCTCGGTGTCCTGTTCCCCAATTTCAAGGAGGACAATCCCGGCAAAATCGTCAGCGGCTTCGGCGGCACCTTCTGTCTCGTCCTGAGCTTCCTCTACATTGTCGGCTCGGTATGCCTGCTGGCTCTGGCCACGCCGTGGTCGCAGGAGGGGACGCTGTCGGCCCGGACCCTCCTGTGCGTCGGCGGCTTTCTGGGTCTGTCAATCGCGCTGGGCTGGATCCCCCTCGTCCTCGGCCTGCGCCGCGTCCGGTCGTTCGAGCTGTAGCCCGGCCTCGCGCCCCCCTGCCCGCTCACGCCGTGAGCAACGACTGGATTTCCTCCCAGGTCAGCGATTCGCCCCACTGCTCCTCGGTGGCCAGGGTGCCGCGAATAATCTCCCGTTTGCGCTGCTGCAGAAGGAGGATTTTTTCCTCGATCGTGTCCCGCGCGATCAGCTTGTAGCTCGTGACCACGCGCGCCTGGCCGATGCGATGGGCCCGGTCGGTGGCCTGATCCTCGACGGCCGGGTTCCACCACGGATCGAAATGAATCACAGTGTCGGCACCGGTCAGGTTCAGCCCCACCCCGCCCGCTTTGAGGCTGATGAGGAAAACGGGGATGCCGGCGTCGGCCTGGAACCGCCTCACCACGCCGGCCCGATCCTCCGTCGAGCCGTCGAGGTAACAATGCTCGATGCCCGCCTGGGCCAGCCGTTCCTGAATCAGCCGCAGCATGGTCACGAACTGGCTGAAGACAAGCACACGATGTCCGCCGTCGATGACCTCGTCCAGCAATTCGCCCAACAGGTCCAGCTTGCCCGAGGCCTGGTCAGGGTCCACGCCCTCCCCTCCGAGCAGGCGCAGATCGCAGCACACCTGGCGCAGGCGCAACAGCGCGCTCAATACCACCATGCGGCTGCGGGCCAGGCCCTGCTCGCCCACGGCTTCCAGCACCTCCTTGCGCGTGGCCTCGAACAACTGCCGGTAGGCGGCACGCTGCTCGGCCGTCAGTTCGCAATACGCCACCTGCTCGATCTTCTCCGGCAGTTCCGCCGCCACGTCGCGCTTGAGCCGGCGCAGCAGGAACGGCTTGAGCCGCCGCGCCAACCGCGCCTGCGCCTCGACGTTCCGCTCCCGCGTAATCGGCACCTCGTAACGATCCCGGAAATCCTGCGCCGTGCCCAGGTAGCCGGGCATGAGGAAATCGAAGATCGACCACAGATCGAGCACCGAGTTTTCCAGCGGCGTGCCCGTAAGCACGAACCGATGTCGCGCCCGCACGGCCTTGACCGCCTGCGCGTTTTGGGACTGCCGATTCTTGATGTGCTGGGCTTCGTCCAGGATCACCGTATCGAACTCCAGCTCGCGGTGGCGTTCCCAATCCCGCCGCATCAACGCGTAGCTGGTCACCAGCACATCGCATTGGCGCGCCTCCTGGGCCAGCGAGTGCCGGTCGGTGCCGTGCCAGACCACCACCCGCAGCCCGGGCGCAAACCGCGCCGCCTCGGCCGCCCAGTTGGGCACCAGGCTCGTGGGGCAGACCACCAGCGACGGCCCCGCGCGCTCAATGGTGGCCAGATACGCCAGCGCCTGGAGCGTCTTGCCCAGCCCCATCTCGTCCGCGAGGATGCCGCCCCATTCGTTGGCCCGCAAAAAATGCAGCCATGCGACGCCGGCTTTTTGGTACGGCCGCAGCACACCCTCCAACGGGCCGAGCGGGGGACACTCCAGGCGCGCCTCTCCGCTCTGCCGGGCCGCCCGCTCACGCCAAGCCGCCGGCGCCCGCACCGGCCACTGACCATGCTCGCGTAAGGTCGCCTCCAGAAAGCCGGCCTGGGCGCCATTGATCCGGTAGCCGCCCTCGTGCTGGCGCGGAGCGCAGTCCCGCAGCACCTCCTGCAGTTCCTCGACCGCGCCGGTGTCGAGCAAGGCCACCTTGCCGTTGGACAACCGCGTGTGGGACCGGCCCGAGCGCAACAGCCGCTGGATGTCCGCGGCGGAGAACCGCTCCCCGCCCGTCGTTTCGTAGCACACGCCCAGGTCGAACCACTGCACGCCCGATGACGTGATCTCGATGCGCGGCTCGATGCGTTCCAGGTTTCTGGCCGTGCTCTGCTGCAGGCGCTCCTCGAAACTCACTTTCCACTCCCGCTGCCAGCGCGGCAGGTCGCGGGCAAAGAAGTTCAACACCGAATCCTGACCGACCAGTTGCCAGCGGCCTTGTGCGTCCGGCCCGGTGAACCCCGCGCGCGCCAACCGGCCCACCGCCGCCTTCTCCGCGGCGAGATCGCGGCACGTGTAAGTGGTCGGCGAGTCCGGATCAGGCAGCCACAGCGCCTCGTTGGGATCCGTCACGCCCGGCGTCAGGATGCGCCTTCCATAGCGGCACCGGAGCAACGCCTGCAGCCGGGCCAGCCCGCCCTCGAGTTCCAGCGAAAACTCCGGCGCCGCCGGCCGCAGGACGAAGTCCTCGACGCGGAAACCGGCTTCGATGCCGCCCGCCGCCTGCAACCGCGGCCAGTCCACGCTCAGAAACCGCGGCACCTGCTCTCGGGGAAGCCGCACGGGTCTCTCGAAGACCTCACGCCAGGCGGCCTCGAGGCCGAGCGGGCGCAGCGTGCGATCCTTCCAGCCCCAGTCGCCTCCCACGATGGCCGGCCGCTGGTCCGTCCGCCCGGTGGCGACCAGTTCAATCTGTCCGTCGGCCAGTAACGTTGCCCGGAAGTTGGCCGGCCACGGCGTCCCATTGATCGTGACGGGCTCGGAACGTCCCAGCGTCACCCGCGGGTGATCCTGCAGGAGCCGGAGGATCGCCGAGAAGGCGCCAGCCTCCAGCCAGAGCAGGGCGGGCGTTTCGCCGTCGGCCATGTGTTCGATGTGATCCAGCAGCGCCGCATCCTGGGCACTGAAGCGAAATGCGACGTCCCGCGGCAGACCATCCAGCGGGCCGCGTCCTTGCCGCCAGCGCACTTCCAAACAGAGCATTACCTTCCCCTTGGCGGACGCCTGAACAAAGTTGGGCGGCAGGATGATGTGCAGCTCTGCCGGCTCGCCCTGCTCGGGATCGCGCCTCAGCGCGGCCCCCGGACGCCGCGCCTTGCCGGAGGAAACGGGCGCCGGCGCTGGTGTGCCGCGCGGCGGGGCGGCCGCAGGTGCCAGGCGCGCTCCACGCAGGTGGTGCAGGCCCACGGCCACGGAATGCGCACAGATCGTCCCCCACTCGCGGGCATCACGGCAGGTGCAGAGGTTTTCGATGTCCCGCTCGGTCTTGATCACCAGCCCCGCGCGATAGGCGGTGCCGCCGGCCTGCACCACGCCTTTGAGCACGGGCGGCGTCCAGTCGGAACTGAGCACCTGCTCCTGGCCGAGGTAGGCACGGGCGCGCTTCATCGCCTCCCACCCGGCGATTTTCATGAAGAACGCTTCCGTCAACTCGACCGACACGCCCCGAGTATGTCCCGCCCGTCCCCCGCCGCAATCCCGGAGGAATGCAAGCTACGGTTGGCGCACGGAAGGTGGTTCCCGCTCTGCCGCCGGACTTCGTAACCGTTGCAGCGCAACCTGGCCGGCCGCGATTTCGGGGGGCGATCCCGACAGCGCCGACACGAAACGGCGACGGCCCAGGCAGCAGCCGATGAGGCAGACTCCGAGCGTGCCGGCCGAGATGACGGCCCCCAGGGCGAACTTCTGATCCCGATAGCTCAACACGACGCAGTGCTCGCCCGCCGGCACCGGCACGGCTTGAAAGGCATGATTGGCCCGGAGCAACGGCGCCGGGGCACCGTTCACCTCGGCCCGCCACGGATGGTAAAACGATTGCGCCACCACCACGAGACTCGGCTCCTCCGCCTTCACGTCCACCTCGACACGATGGGCGGCGAAGCGCGTCGCCACCACCCGCGCCACGGTCCGGTTGGTGATCTGGACGATCGTTTGAGCGTCGGGGGGCAGAAAAACGATCTGCGTCGGGTCAAAGTCGGGACTGACGAGGCCGGCCAGCGTGTTCGTGGCATCGGCGAAGACGGGGCGCTGTCCGCAGGATACCAGCGGCATGGCGTTCGTCCACGGCGCCCACTCGACCACTGTCCCGGGCTTGGTGCGGTGCGACACGGCCAGGAACTGGATCAGCCCGTTGGTGAACGAGTTGGTGCCCGGATAAAGCAACGCCTGCACCTGCGCCTGCTCGCGCAACTGCAGCGTCGAGGAACCGTTCACCTTGGGCAGCCCCTCCAGCAGATTGAGGTTCGACCACAGCGCCAACCGCTTGCCCAAAAAGTCCGTCTCAATGTCGCGCACGTCGCTGTGTAAGAGGCGCGCCTCCGCCTCCGGGCTGATCATCACCCGCGACTCACCCAACCGCGGCGGCGGCAACGGCACCGCCTGGGACCAGAGGCCGGGCGCCATCCGCGCCGCCTCCACGCGCGGGTTCTGGTCGGGGACGTGCGTGACCACATCCGCCACCAATAGCAACAGCACCGCCAGTTGTCCCGCCACGCCCGAGCGTCGTGCGGCCCAGCTCGGCGCCAGCAGCACGGCCACCATGATCGCGACGAGAAACAACACCCGAACGAGGCCGTTGCGGCGCACGGCGGGCCAATAATCGAAAGGAAAGGGATAACGGCTCTGAAACCACAGCACGAACGCA
>DATLZF010000208.1:0-3294 GCA_035574135.1 Candidatus Methylomirabilota bacterium | reverse complement strand
CGCGCGTTTCATGCTCCGCCACATCGGCCTGCCCTCCGACGCACTCCGAGGCGATCTCGATCGCCTGTTCGTGGATCGGCTGCTTGAGCACGTCCGCCACTCCTCGCTGGGGGCGGTGGTGATTCTGGCGCACGACCACGTCCGCGACGAACACGGCGCGATCCTGCCGGATGCCGGATCGTTTTACGTCCCGAACGATTACGTGCTGCGCCTGGCCCGGGAGCACTCGGAGTTCCTGCCGGCGGTGTCCATCCACCCGGCCCGGCCGGACGCTTTGGAGGAACTCGATCGCTGCCTGGCCGCCGGCGCGGTCATGATGAAATGCCTGCCCAACTGCCACAACATCGACTGCTCCAACCGCCGCTTCACCCGATTCTGGGAACGCATGGCCGAGGCGGGACTGCCCTTGCTGGCCCACACGGGGGGAGAGCACACGGTTCCCGTGGTGCGAAAGGAGTTCTCCGACCCGCGCATCCTCGACTGGCCCCTGCAATGTGGGGTGACGGTGATCGCCGCCCATTGCGGTACCAAGAGCGGCCTGTTCGACCCGGAGTATTTCCGTGTTTTTGCCGATATGCTCCGGCGCCATCCCCGCCTTTACGGCGACACGAGCGCCTTCAACGTCCCGATCCGCGGCCGGCACATCCCCGAGTGTCTGCGTGAACCGCTGGTGTCCCGGATGATTCATGGCAGCGACTATCCCGTGCCGGTTTACGGCCACTGGGCCTGGGTAGAGGGGTTCATCGGCTGGCGCGACTTCCGACGTTGCGAGCGGCTGCCCAGCCTCCTGGAAAAGGACTTTCAACTCAAGATCGCCATGGGGTTCCCCCCGGAAACCTTCACCCGCGTTCACCAGATTCTGCGGCCCCGCCCCGGCCGATGAGCCGGAGGCCCGACCCTCCGCCCCCATGCTCTCGTCCACGCCGCACAAAAGGCAACGGCCCGGTGCCGACGCAACCAGAAGCCGCGGGCCGGCCAGCCGTGGAAATCCATTTGCCGCCCCCGGTCGCCTTGCGCAGACTGCGCCAACCGGACGCGGCCCTATCCGCCCCCGGGTCGGCTGCCATGTCGAGTCCAAGCCGCATCGTTCTCGCCCTGCCCCTCGGGGTGCCACACCTGGAGGAGGTGGTCCACGGCATCCGCCGCTACGCCCAGCGGCATGCCCAGTGGGATTTCATCACCAGCCCGGAAACTCATTCCGTGCCAGTCGCCAGCCTCGCAGGCTGGGAGGGCGAAGGGGTGATCGGCATGGTCAACACGCCGGCGGACCTGCGCGTGATCAAAACGCTGCAATGTCCGGTGGTCAACCTCTCGGGCGCCCTGGAAAATCCGGGCCTGCCCCGGGTACGCGTGGACTACGAAGCCGCCGGCGTTCTGGCCGCGCAACATCTGTTGAGTCGCGGTTTCGAGCGGTTCGCCTTTTACGGATTGAAAGGAATCTTCTACGCCGAGGCCTTGCTGCGCGGGTTCCGGCATCACGTCGAGAAACACGGCGGCCAATGCTCCGTGTATGAGGATCAAAGCACCATCGGCCTGGCCAAGCCCTGGCAGCACGACCACGAGTCGCTCGATCGCTGGCTCCAATCGCTGCAAACTCCCGTCGGTCTCATGGCCTCGCACGACCCCCGGGCGGTCATGGTCGTCCAGTCCTGCCGCCGGATCGGCTGGCGAGTGCCGGACGATGTGGCCGTGATTGGACTGAACAACGACGTGTTCAGTTGCGAGTTCTGTGAGCCCCCCTTGACCAGCATCTCCCGCCACGGTGAGAGGATCGGTTTCGAAGCGGCCGCGTTGCTTGATCGCCTTCTTCACGGAGAGCCGCCGCCCCCGGCCGACATCGTCATCCCTCCCGGCGACGTGATCGAACGCCGGTCCACGGACACGCTGGCAGTGGGCGACGTGCACGAACTGGCACGGGCGATCCAGTTTATCCACTCGCACCTGCACCAGCCCATCACCGTCGAGCAAATCCTGGCCTCCATCGGCATGTCCCGACGCTGGCTGGAAACCGCCTTCCGCCGCAAACTGCACACCACGCCGCATGCCTACATTAGCCGGCTGCGGGTTAAGAAGACCACAGCGCTCATGCGCGAGAACCCCAAGCTGCGCCTCAAAGAAGTCGCCCTCAGTTGCGGCTTCACGAGCACCCGGCAGATGAACTTCGTCTTCCGCAGCGTAACGGGCGTGTCACCTCGACAATACCTGGCCGACGTGCGCGACTGTCCGCCAAGGGGCGGTGGCGCCGCACCGTCCCCCTCCCAACCCGCGCCGGAATCACCGGCGCGGCGGGGCTGAGCTTCCAGGTAACGTCCCTTAACCGAGGAGCGGCGATATCTCGGCAGGCGCGGTGGGTTCGGGAATGTCGGGCTCCTCGATCTGGACCAGCGGTTTGAGTTTCACCTTGCGGTGGTGGCTGAAGCCGGTACCGGCCGGAATGATGTGCCCCATGATGACGTTTTCCTTGAAGCCGCGCAAATGATCCACGCGGCTCATGGTCGCCGCCTCGGTCAACACCCGGGTGGTGTCCTGGAAGGAGGCGGCGCTGAGGAAGCTCTCGGTTTCGAGCGATGCCTTGGTGATGCCCAGCAGGACCGGCTGTGCCTCGGCAGGCTTGCCGCCCATCTTCTCCACCCGCGCGTTCTCGTTCTCGAAATCGATCTTGTCCACCTGCTCGCCCCACAGGTAGGTCGTGTCCCCGGGTTCGGTGATGCGCACCTTGCGCAGCATTTGGCGCACGATGATCTCGATGTGCTTGTCGTTGATGGTCACGCCCTGGAGGCGATAGACCTCCTGGACCTCGCTGACCAGATGCTCCTGGAGTTCCTGCGGTCCACAGACCTCGAGAATCTCGTGCGGGTCAACGGGGCCCTCAGTCAACTGCTGGCCCTTTTTCACGAAGTCGCCCTTGAAGACGATGACGTGGCGGCCGATCGGCACCAGGTGCTCCTCCTCGGTGCCCGTCTGGGGGTCTCTGATGACGATGCACCGCTTGCCGCGGACGCTCGGGCCGAAGTCCACCACACCATCAATGCGGGAGATTTCACAGGCATCCTTGGGCCGCCGGGCTTCGAACAACTCGGCCACGCGCGGCAGACCGCCGGTGATGTCCTTGGTCTTGGCCTGTTTTCGGGGAGTTTTGGCCATCAAGGTGCCGGCCACGATGCGATCGCCCTCGTTGACCACGATGTGGGCCCCGGACGGGATCGGGTAGTTGGCCACCGGCTCGTTCGATTTCTCGTCCATGATCACGATCTGTGGATGCAGATCTTCCTTGTGTTCGATGATGACGATGGC
>DATLZF010000207.1:0-2280 GCA_035574135.1 Candidatus Methylomirabilota bacterium | reverse complement strand
GACAACGGACGCAAGTTGGCCGAGATGCTCGGCTGGCACTACTTCGATCAGGGCGAGCGCACCGGCATCCTCAGTCGCCATCCCATCGTCACCAACACGCCGGCCAAATGGGGCGTGACCATTCGGCTGCCTTCGGGGCGCCAGGTGCAGATGTTTAATGCGCATCTCATGCACGCGCCGTATCAGCCCTATCAACTGGTCGGCATTCCTTACGCTAACGGACGGTTCATCAAGACAGCAGAGGAAGCCGTGGACGAGGCGCGCAAAGCGCGCGGCGCGCAGGTCGAGCGACTGCTCTCCGAATTGCAGCCCGCCCTGGCCGCGCGTGTGCCGGTCTTTCTCACCGGCGATTTCAACGAGCCGTCGCCCTTGGACTGGACGCCGCGCGCGGCCGCGGCCGGCCGGTGCCCCCTTGCGGTCGAGTATCCCTCTGCCCTGGCGGTGATGAAGGCCGGGATGCGCGATGCGTTTCGCGCCGTTCATCCGGACGAAGTGACCCGTCCCGGCTGGACCTGGACGCCGACGACGAAGCCGGACGATGCGCGGGATCGGCACGACCGGATTGATTTCGTCTTCTTCGCCGGCGCGGGTGTGGCGGTGACGCAGTGCGAGATCGTGGGCGAAGCCAGGCCGGCGGCCGACATCGTGGTGGAACCGTATCCATCCGATCACCGCGCCGTGGTGGCGACGGTGACTTTGCACTAACGAAACCGCTGTCCCGAGGAACCGCCGATATGGACTGCTCCCGCGCTCGTACGAAGAATCCCTCCGAATGGTTGCAAACCTGCCCGGAGTTCTCGCAACCGCTGGCGGAAGAGGTCACCGACTGGATTCTCACGGCCGAACCGGACCTGACCGAGTCGATCAAATGGAACATGCTTTGTTTCTCGGCGCGCAAGCTGGTGTGTGGGTTGAGCGCCTGTCGGCGCCATCTGGGCATCACGTTCTTTCGTGGGACGGAGCTGGCGGATCCGGCGCGTCTGTTTGAGGGCGACTTTGTGGGCAACACCCGCATCCGATCCATCCGGCTCACCACGCTGGAGGGATTCGACCGTGCCGCCTTCGAGGCGTTGCTCCACGCCGCTGTGGAACTGGACGCGGACCCGATGGTGCCGCCACCCCCCAAGGTGAGGCGGGAGCCGTGGCCGATGCCGGCGTTCTTCAAGGAAGCCCTCGCGGAACGGCGACACCACGCGGCGGCAGAGAACTTCCGGAGGCTGGCGCCCAGTTGCCAGCGCGAATACCTGGTCTGGCTCACGATGGCGAAGCGGCCCGAAACCCGGGCGCGCCGGCTACAGGCAACCTTGGCGGCTCTGGCCCGCGGCCGAAAATGGGCGCAGCGGAAGCAGGTTTGATCCCACCACGGTCCAGAGGGGCGACCTGAAGGCAGCGTGTTCCCCAACGTCGCGGCCAGGATGGTCTGCATCCGCCTTCGGTGGAATCCGCTTCCGTGCGGGAAGGGGGGACGAGCCCGGCCGGATTGACGCGCCGCGTTGCAGTCCCCGCTTGCCTCGGTGGGAAGGCCGCGGCGATGCTCGTCCCCCGTGGCGAGTGCGGTCGATATTGAGCTTGAGGAAGCGTTTGCGCGGCGGCGGATGAGCCGCGCGCTGTTGGCGCGACTGGCGGGGTATTTGCGCCCCTACCGCCGCGCCTTCGCGCTCAACATCGCGTTCACCCTGCTGGCCACCGCTTCCCAGTTGCTCGGTCCCAAGTTCATCCAGATCGGCATCGATCGCCATCTCGCGCCCGTTGTGGCCGCGGTGTCCGCCTCGCGTCATCCAACCGGGTCCGACGCTGGCCCGTCCGTGGCCAGCCCGGCCGCGGCGGAGTCGGGCCGTGCGCCCCTGCGCGGCCTTCTCGTCGTCAGCGCCATTTACCTGGGCAACCTGGTGCTCGGCTGGGGCCTCTCCGTGGCGCAGGTGAAGAGTGCCATTCGCGTGGGGCAGGGGGCGATGAACGATCTGCGACTGGCCGTGTTCGAGCACATCCAGCGGCTGTCCCTGAGTTATTTCGACCGCACCCACCAGGGTCGCATCATCGCGCGGGCGGACACCGACATCGATTCGCTCGACCGCATCATGACCTGGGGCGCGAACCAGCTCCTGGCCAGCGCGTTGACGCTGGCGGGGGTGGTGGGGCTGATGTTGCAGTACGACTGGCGGCTGTGTGTCGCGACCAGTCTGGTGTTGCCTCCGCTGATCGTTGCCACGCGGTTGTTCCACCGGCACGGACTGAGCGCCTACCGGAAGCTGCGCTCTCAGACCTCGCGATTGACGGCGG
>DATLZF010000206.1:0-11272 GCA_035574135.1 Candidatus Methylomirabilota bacterium | reverse complement strand
CTGGGGCTGCTGCTGGGGGTCTTCGGCCAGGCTCGTTTGTGGTGGTCCGTGTTGCGGGAATTGATGCGTCCCGGCAGCAACGTTCAGGTGCCTGAATCGCTCGGCGGCCAAGTCCCGGCGGCCTGAGTGCCCATCGGATTGGGGGGTCGAAATCGTCACCCATGTCGCCGCCTGTCCTCAGCGTTGGATTACCGGTGTATAACGGGGCGGAGTATCTGGCGGCGGCCATCGAATCGATCTTGGCGCAGGACTTTACGGACTTCGAGTTGATCATCTCCGACAATGGTTCGACGGATGCGACGCCGGAGATTTGCCGGCGGTTCGCCGCGGCGGACGCGCGGGTGCGTTTTCACCGCGTTGAGGTCAATCGCGGGCTGGTGTGGAACTTCAACCGCGTCTTCGAACTGGCGCGGAGCGAGTTCTTCAAGTGGTCGGCACACGACGATTTGTGTCATCCGCCAATGCTGCGGCGATGCATGGAGGTGTGGCGCCAGGCTCCGGCCACGGTGGCTCTGGTGTATCCGCAATCCTACATGATCGATGGCAGCGGGGCCGTGTTGCGGGTGTTTGATGCCGGCTTGGCCACCGAGGCGCCAGAGCCGTGGCGGCGGCTGGGGTGGGTGCTGGAGCGGCTGACCTACGTGAATCCGATCTATGGCGTGTTCCGAAGATCGGTTCTTGCGCGGACGCGGTTGCATGAATCCTTCCAGGGCTCCGACTATGTGCTGCTGGCCGAGGTGGCGATGCTGGGAGGGATTCGGGAGATCCCGGAGGTGCTGTTCAGCCGCCGCCTGCACGAGAAAAGCACGATGAAGATGTACACGACGCCGCAGCAGGTGGCGGAGCTCTACGATCCGGCCAAGGCCGGCCGCCGCCAGTGGTTGACCGTGCATCAACGGCTGTTCCTCGAGTATCTCCGTTCGGTGTGGCGAATGCCCCTGTCTCCCGGTGCAAGGCTGCGTTGCGCCGGTGCCGTGTGCCGGCATCATGGCTGGGTGCGGATCAAACGGCTGCTGGCCGCCAAGCGGCGCAATTTGGCGCGGCGGCTGGGCATGAGGCCGCCGACTGCCGTGCCCACGCCCGGCCCGCCGTCGGCTTTTGAGTCATGACAAGTTCCATTCCACGGGTCTTGAACCTGCACGCGGGTGATTGGGTCGAAGTGCGCCGCAAGGAGGAAATCCTCTCCACGCTCGACGCGCGGGGCTGCCTGGAGGGATTGCCCTTCATGCCGGAAATGTTTGCCTTCTGCGGGCGGCGGTTCCGAGTGTTCAAGCGGGCGCACAAGACCTGCGACACCATCGAGAAGACCGGGGGACGGCGCATGGCCAACGCGGTGCACCTGGAGGACGTTCGGTGCGACGGCGCCGCGCACGGGGGCTGCGAGGCGACATGCATGATTTTCTGGAAGGAGGCATGGTTGCGGCGGGTGTCGCTCGATGGAGCCCCCGTCCCGGATGAGACCGTTCCTCCGGCGGCGATACCGGGGGGATGCTCCGAACCGGCCGTGTGGAAGGCGGCGCGGATTGAGGACCCCTCGGCACCGGACGATCCCACCTTCGTCTGCCAGGCCACCCAACTCCTCGCGGCCACCACGCCCCTGAAGTGGTGGGACGTGCGGCAGTACATCGAGGACTTCACCAGCGGAAACGTGGGTCTGCGGCGGTTGGTTTGCAGTGCGGTGTACTCGCTGGTATCTCATCTGAGTGAGGCTGGCGTAGGATTGGGCCGGCCCATCCGCTGGCTTTACGACCGTATTCGACCCGGCGGCGTGCCCTTTCCCCGGCGTCGCGGATCCATCGGTCTGGAGGAGCGCACTCCCTCGCTGGAATTGAACCTGCAACCGGGCGAAATGGTGCGGGTCCGGAGCTTCAGCGAGATCCTGGCCACGCTGAACAAGTTGAACAAGAATCGCGGACTGTATTTCGACGCCGAGTCGGTGCCGTATTGCGGTCGGTCTTTCCGTGTCCTCAAACGAGTGACTCAGATCGTGAACGAGAAGACGGGGAAAATGATGCGGTTCAAGAACGCGTCGGTGATCCTGGAAGGGGCGTATTGCCAGGCGCGTTACAGCGGGTGTCGGATGATGTGTCCACGGGCGGTGTATCCGATGTGGCGTGAAATCTGGCTGGAGCGGGTGGATCGGGAATCGAGCGGTCCGCCCCCCGGTCGCCAGACGGGTTGAGGGCCAACGTCGATGGCACGGATGGCGACGGATTTTCAGCGGAGGGCGATGCGCGCGTGGGCGATCGGATTGCCGTGGGCCCTGGCCATGATGGCTCAAGGGCTGGCGGTGGCCGCCACAGACCGTTGGCTGAAGGAATGGGAGCTGCCCGAGGGATTCTCTCTGACGATCGACGCGGAGGGCTTCCACCTCCCCTCGGCCATTGCGGTGGTGCCGAATCCCGGCCCGCATCCGAAGGACCCGCTTTATTTTGTCACGGAACTGCGTGGGAAGATCAAGGTGGTGGCCAATGATCGTTCGATCCACACCTTCGCGGAGGATTTCTTCGAGCTGGTGCCGTTTCGGGAACTGCCGGCGACAGAAGGCGAGGTGGGGCTGGCCGGGATCGCCCTGGATCCGGCCCACGGTTATGTGTTCGTGTCGTTTGCCTACCAGGACACGAACAAGGTGCTCCGAAACAACATCGTGCGCTTTGACACCCGGCCCGGTACTTTCGCCCTTCAGCCGACCGGCTCCGTTTCGTTCGCGGACATATTCGACGCGGATCTTTCGCGCCTGTCGCATCAGATTGGCGGCATGGTGGTGGATGGGCCGACGTTGTACGTCAGCGTTGGCGACGGGGGGCAGCCTTTCAACAGCCAGAGCCCCTACTACACGACGGGCAAAATTTTGCGCATGACGCTCGATGGCCGGCCGTTGCCAGACAATCCCTTTCGAGTCGATGACGACCTGAACCAGCCGGCCAACTTCGTGTGGGCTTTGGGGCTGCGGAACCCGTTCGGTCTGGCGATGGCGCACGGCCGGCTGTTCACGGCGGAGAACGGCCTGCACATCGATCGCTTCCTCGAGATCCGCCGTGGCGACAATGGCGGGTGGGACGGCCACAACTGGAGCATCGGGATGAACTCCGCGATGGTGTTCGGGCCCACGGTGTCCCCCGTGCAACTGGCCTGGCTGGGGCCCGATCAAGCGGTGTTTCCGCCGGAGTATCGATCGAAGTTCTACGTGGCGATGGCCGGTGACAAGGGCGACGCGCAGGGAGTGGTGATGCTGGATTATGACTTCGAGCGCGGGCGCATGGCGGACCGGCCGCGGCAGTTTCTGTGGCTGCGACCGTTGTCGGAGCGGCGCAGGGAGTCGCCCTTGGCGCGCTTTCAAGTGCCGGTCGGGCTGGCGTTCGGCCGGGATGCCTTGTACGTCGTGCCCCTCTACCCCGTTCGCCACGATCGCCAGGCCCGGGGAGCGGTCTTGCGCATCGCCTTCGAGCCGGCGCGGGCGCATCCGCATGTGCTCGGGCGCAACGAGACCGGTTACGGCATCATGGTCCGCATGGGCTGCTTCGGCTGCCACGGCCAGCGGATCACGGACAAGTTTTTGGCCCCGTCGCTCGACAAGGAAACGTTGATTCCCCGGATTCTGGCGCAGTTGGACTCGCCCGCGTATCGCCGGATGCTGGCGGAGGTGGATGCTTTGGGGGACGAGCTGCACCAGGCTCACCGGACGGCCCGGCGCGAAGTCATGGCCGCCGAGGGCATGGAGCGCGCCCGGCTCTGGATCAAACATCGGGTCATGGAACCGCTCTTCGACCGGACGGCGACGGCCATGCCGAAACTGGGTTTGGGAGAAAAGGAGGCGCAGGAGATTGCCGATTACTTGATCCAGCAGAATGTCGGAGCCGTGGACACCGGTTGGGCGGCCCGTTTGCGACAGCGGCTTGAGCCGTTGATTGCGGGGCGCTCGCGTCGCGGGCTGGCGTTGATGAGCTTTGGAGCCGGGGCCGTGTGCACGGCGGGTGCGGTGGGAGTGTGGTTTGTCGGCGGCCGCTGGCGGCGGCGACGCCGGGCATTGGGGGGCGGGAGATGATTAAGTATGTTCTCAAGCGTTTTGAAATGGGCGGAGCGGAAGCAATTTCTTCCATCGGGGATGATGTTGTGGGGCATCTGCGCTTGCGCGGTGGTGCCCGGGCGGGGATGGTGCGCGCCGACCCAGACCTGGCTGAAGGATTGGGAGGTACCTCCGGGCTTTGCCCTTCAGATCGATGTGGAAGGATTCGATCTGCCCTCCGCCATCGCGTGCGTGCCGCAACCGGGGCCATCTCCGCAGTCACCGCTTTACTTCGTCACGGAGCTGCGAGGCAAGGTGAAGGTGGTCACGCGGGACCGCACCATTCACACGTTCGCGGAGAACTTTTTCCGCATTACGCCGCCGAAAGAGCTGCCCGACGGACAGGGGCAGATGGGCATGGCGGCGATCGCGCTCGAGCCCCGGCGCGGACTGGTCTTCGTGTCCTTCACCTACCACGACACAAACGGCATCCTGCGCAACAGCCTGGTGCGGTTTGCCAGCCGGCCGGGGACGTTCGGTCTGAAGGCCGAGGCCACCAATTCGTTCTCCGAGATCTTCGCGCGGGACGTTTCGGGAGTGGCTCATCAGATCGGAGCGATTGTGATCGATGGCGACACACTTTTTGTGGGAGTTGGCGACGGTGGCGTGGCGGCGCATGCGCGAAATCTGGATCGCACGCAGGGCAAGATTCTGCGCATGACGCTAGAGGGCCGGCCGTTGCCTGACAATCCACACTACGTGGATGAGGATCCCACGAGGACCCGGAATTTCGTCTGGGCGAGCGGATTGCGGAATCCGTTTGGCATGACGCTGGTCCGGGGCCGGCTCTTCGTGGCGGACAACGGCTCGGACAACGACCGCTTTCTCGAAGTGCGGCGTGGCGGTGATTACGGCTGGGACGGCACGGACTTCAGCACGGGCATGAATGCGCCCATGGTGTTCGGGCCGACGGTGTCGCCGGTGCAGACGACGTGGCTGCCGCCGGACAACCCGGTCTTTCCGCCCGAGTATCGCGGGCGTTTCTACTCGGCCTTCTCGGGCGGCATGAGTCCCGCCACGGGCGTGGCCATTCTGGATTACGACTTTGAGCGCGAACGCATGAGCCGCAAGCCGGAGATGTTGTTGAGTTTCGTGGGCAAGCGCGGGTTCGCACACAGACGCCTGCAGTTGCCGGTGGGGGTGGACTTTGGCGAGTGCGGCCTTTACGTGGTGCCCATCTACCCGGTCCGGCCGGAGGCCGGGGCCAAGGGCGTGGTCCTGCGGGTGAGTTACGATCCGGATCGGGCTCATCCCCATGTGCTGGGCCGTCAGCAGGGCGCCGAGGCGATCATGGCTCGGGTCAGTTGCCACAGTTGTCACGGGCAACGCGCGGGGGACGTGAACATCGGGCCTGCGCTCGACATCAAGACGCTGGTGCCCCGTATTCTGGAGCGGCTGCATTCGGACGAGTACCGCCGGTCGCTGGCGGTCGTGGACGCGCTGGAGGAGGAGCCGCAGCGCTCGTACCGCGAGGCGCGCCGGCAGGTGATGGCGGCGCGGGGGCCCGAGCAGGCCCGGCTGTGGATCAAGTACCGTCTGCTGGAGCCGATGTTCGACCGCACCACCAGCGCCATGCCGAATCTCGGTCTGACCGAGGCGGAGGCGACAGCAATTGCGGACTACTTCGTCAGCCGCAACGTCGGCGCCACCGGCGAGGGCTGGATGGCACGGATCAAGTCCGCGACTTCCCGGCTGATCTCAGGCCAGCCGACGCGCAAGCATGTGGCCGGCGCCTTTGGCGGCGGCATGGCTGTGGCGTTGGGTGCAGTGGGCGTGGCAGTAGCCGGCCGGCGCGTGTGGGGCCGCCTCGCTCGCTGCGGTGCGAGTCCCGACTTCTCTCGGAAAGGACGCCTGTCCCCGAACAACGAACCAACTCAGACCCACTCCTGACCACCCGAAAATGAACTCCGTTCTTCTCGACCCGGCGTTGGACGACTTCGAGCGCCGCCGCCTGCTCTTTGCGGGGCAGTTGATCGTGTATTCCCCGACGCCAAGCTCGCTGGCCCTCTGTGAATTCGCTCGCAAGCTGTCCGAGGAAGCCTTCGCGCCACATGATCCGCGACAGGCCCAGCATCATCGCTCCGTCGAGGATTACGCAGCAGTGTTGGCCACGCTCAAGCCGAGGTTCATTCATCATCCGACCTGCAAGGAACTCATCCGGGGCATTTTCCGGGACCTGGGTTGTGATCCGGAGAAGACCTACTTCGACGTGCCGCGACTGCGCACCTCCACCAGCGACAACTACCTGACCTCGGGGCTGGCCTACGCGTTTCATCCGCACCGCGACACCTGGTATTCAGCGCCCCAGTGCCAAATCAACTGGTGGCTGCCGGTGTACGACATCACCGCCGACAATTGCCTGGCGATTCATCCGCGTTATTGGAACCGGCCGCTGAGGAACGGATCGCGGGAGTACGACTACTACCGCTGGAACAAGGAGAGCCGCGGGGCGGCGGCGCAGCAGATCAAGTCTGACACCCGCAAACAGCCCAAGCCCGAAGAGCCGGTCGAACTGGATCCACAGGTGCGGCTGGTGGGCAGGGTGGGCAGCATCATCCTCTTTTCCGCCGCACATCTGCATTCGTCGGTGCCAAACACATCCGGCTACACGCGCTTCAGCATCGACTTTCGCACCGTCCATCGGGACGACGTCGAGGCACGACGGGGCGCGCCGAATCTCGATGCCGAATGCACGGGCACCACGCTCCGGGATTTTCTCCGGGGCACGGATGGCGCCCGGCTTCCGGAAGACATCGTGGCACCCTATGACACTTCACCACCGGCCCCTGACGCCGTGCTGGTGTACCAGCCAAACGGATCCGGCGCATCCGCGGAGGCATCCCGCCTGGCATGAGCGCCGCCGGTCGGATCCATCGGTGAATGACGAATCCATGGCGGTGCCGGCTCTGGCGGGGCGCTCCGTGCTGGTCACGGGGGGCTCGGGCTTCCTCGGCCGCCACCTCGCACGACGACTGGCGGAAGGTGGAGCACGGGTCGAGGCCACCTGGTTCCGTCACCCCCCTGCCGCCGAACTGCCGGCGGCGATCCGTTGGCAGCAGGCCGACTGCCGGGATCTCGACACGGTGCGGCGGCTGTTCGACGCGACGAGACCCGAGATCGTTTATCATCTGTGCGGCGCGCCCAACGCGGCGCGGGACCTCACCTTGGTTCACGCTCTGGTGGCCAGCGACTTGATTCCGACCTTGAACGTGCTGGTGGTTGCGGCGGAGCGCAAGGTGAGACGGCTCATCACCACGGCGTCGCTCGAGGAACCCGAGCCCGGCGAGGCGCCCAGTTCTCCCTACGCCGCCGTCAAAGTCTGCAACGCCGCCCACGCGCGGATGCTCCATCGGCTTTATCAACTGCCAGTGGTGACGCTGCGCCCCTACATGACCTATGGCCCGGGCCAGGCGGAGAACAAAGTCGTGCCTTACCTCGTGCGTCACTTGTTGGCCGGCCAACCGCCGGAACTGGGCGACGGGGAGCGCGGGGTGGACTGGATTTACATCGATGACGTGATCGACGGGTTCATCGCAGCGGCCACGGCATCCGGAGTTGAGGGCCAGACCATCGATCTGGGCTCTGGCGTGCTCGTGCCAATTCGGGTGGTGGCGGAGATGCTGGTCGAGTTGACCGGAGCGACCGTCCAGCCTCGCTTTGGCGCCCGGCCGGCGCGCCCGTTTGAGCGCGTGCGCGTGGCGGACGTGGCTGCGGCCGCGACGCACTTGCACTGGCGTCCGCGCGTCCCGCTTCGCGCAGGGCTCGCCCGCACCGTGGCGTGGTGGGCCGGGACTCGCGGAGCCGCTCCCAAGATTCTGGAACGATCAGAATAGTGCTTGCCACGAGGCGGTTGCTTTGCTTCCGTTGCTGCCGTCGGTAGGAAGCAAAGGAGTGTGTCAGGCCGAAGAATGGGAGGTCTGACTCACCGGATCAAAACCACAACCACGAAGAAGGCAGCATGAGAGCCATCGTTCACCTGTTGGGGGCCCTTACCGCGACGGCAAGTTCGGTCTTCGCTTTCCCCACCATCACGGGCCTTTCCACCCCTTACACACAAGACTTCGACACCTTGGCGTCCTCGGGATCCACCGGGACGACCCTCCCCGATGGGTGGGCTTTTTATGAGACCGGCTCGGCGGCCAACGCCAGCTATGGCGTGGGGACGGGCAGTTCCGCCACCGGCAACACCTACAGCTTCGGTTCTGCAGGTGCGACCGATCGGGCATTGGGTGCCCTGCGCAGCGGTTCGCTGGCGTCGGTTTTCGGAGTGCAAATCCGGAACAGCTCCGGCTCGATCCTCACCGCGTTGGATATTCGTTACACCGGCGAGCAATGGCGCCTGGGGCGGCAGGATCGGGCGGACCAGCTCGATTTTCAGTACAGCCTCGATGCCACCTCCCTCACCACCGGCACCTGGACGGATGTCAACGCGCTGGACTTTGTGACGCCGAACCCCGGGGCGACCGTGGGGGCGTTGGACGGTAACGCGGCAATCAATCAGACAGCTTTGTCGTTTTTGCTCTCTGGACTCCACATTCCCGACGGCGGGACGTTTTGGTTTCGCTGGGTCGATCCTGATGCTCCGAGTGGCGCTGATGACGGCTTGGCGGTGGACAACTTCAGTGTACGGGGGTTGACGAGCAACTCGTCCAAGGTGCCGGAGAGCCTGCCGCTGTCTTCCAGCGTCGCTGCTTTCTTTGTGCTGGCGGTTGTCGGAGGGCGTTGGCGAAGGGGCGTTCAACGCTGAGCCGGAGCTTCGGCTGGACGGTGCTGTGGAATGGGGCCAAGGTAGGCTTGCATGGATCTCCCGAGCCCCACCCGGCAAGGCGGCCCGCCCGCGAAAGTCTTGTGGGCGCTGTTCTGGCGAATGCTGGTCTTGGGACCGTTGGTGAGCCTCGTCGGTGGCGTCGCGTTGGTCGTGGCCATCCTGGCGGATGTGGGGCTCTTGTTGGGAGCCGTGGTGCTGGCGGCCATCGGTGAATACATGTGGACCCTGATCGCCGCAGGCGGGTGGGTAGGATGGCGTCGCTTCGGTCGGCCGGTGCGAGAGTGGATCTTCGAGGGCTTCGACCACGGAAGCCTGTAATTTCTGGAAAACGCTTCGTGGTGGGCCGCTGGTTTGCGGCTCTCCTTTTTTCCCCTGTTCGTTCAACCCAGAGCTGCCTCTCATGCCGATCACCCATTGTAATGCTGCCCGGATACGTGGTGTGGCCTCTTGTGTGCCCGCCCGGCGATTCGATAACCTGACCGAGACTTCGGGATTCGAGCCCGAGGAGGTCGAAAAAGTCGTGCGCATGGCGGGCGTCAAAAGCCGTCACTTGGCCGACGACACCACGTGCAGCAGCGATCTCTGCATCGCCGCCGCGCGCGATCTCATGAACCGGTTGGAGTGGACGCCGGACTCGGTGGACGCGGTGGTGCTGGTAACGCAGACGCCGGATTATTTTCTGCCGTCCACGTGTTGCGTCGCGCATCGGGCGCTGGGGTTGCGGGATTCCTGTGCGGCCTTCGACGTGGGACTTGGTTGCTCCGGCTATCCTTATGGATTGTGGCTGGCGACGCTGATGCTGGCGCAGCCCGGCTTTAGGCGGGTGCTGCTGTTGCACGGCGAAACGCCGACGCGGTTTTCGGACAAATCGGATCGCTCCGTGGCGCTACTGTTCGGCGACGCCGGTTCCGCGACGGCCCTTGAAGCGGTGCCGGAGTCCGAGCGGGCCGGTCTTTGGTGGTTCAGTCTCGCGACGGACGGCGGCGGCCTGAACGACCTCATGATCCCCGCGGGCGGCTTTCGGGAGCGGTTTCCGGCCGATCCGCGTCGGTGCTTCGTGCACATGAACGGGGCCAACGTGTTCAACTTCACCATCAAGCGGGTGCCGCCCCTGATCGAGGAGACCCTCCGGGCCGCCGGTTTGGACAAGCAGGCGGTGGACTACTTCGTCTTTCACCAGTCGAATCAATTCATCATGCGGCATCTGGCCAAGAAGGCCGGGATCGACGAGGGGCGGATGCCGATGACGATTGCGGAATTCGGCAGTGCGGGCGGGCCGTCCATCCCGCTCACCATCACGCGCGGTCAACTGGCGCGTCCACCGGAACGGGCGTTGCGGCTGTTGCTGCTGGGTTATGGCGTCGGCCTCTCCTGGGGTTCGGCCTTGGTGGACCTCGCTCCGGACGCCGTGTTGACACATTCGACGTGGCCGGCGGCGGACGCGGCGGTGCAGCAGACCATGGCTTGAACCCCGGTTGCATGGATGGCTTCATCCAATTCTCAGGCCGGCGCGTGTTGGTGACCGGGGCCTCCTCCGGTCTGGGGCGCGCCGTGGCGGTGCAACTGGGCCGCCTGGGTGCGGAGGTGATCCTGTCGGGGCGTAATCTCCAAGAGTTGGAGCACACCCGGCGGTTGCTGGTGGGAACCACCGCTCACGTGTGGCCGCTCGAATTGCGAGAGTGCGAAGGCATGAACTCTGCAGTGCGCGAATTGGCGGGGCGCGTGGGGCGGATTTACGGCTTGTGCCACTGCGGAGGCGTTGTGGAAACGCGCCCGCTGGCCTCCTTTCAGGTTGAGACCTTCGAGGCCATGCTGGAGGTTAATCTCACTGCCGGTCTGCGACTGGCACAGGCCGTGACGCGCCGGGACGTGATGACCGAGGAGGGAGGTGCGATCCTCTTCGTGGCGTCGATTTACGGCCGGGTGGGCATGCCGGGGCAGATCGGTTACAGCGCCACCAAGGGGGCCCTGCTTGCGGCGGCCCGGGCGATGGCCGTGGAACTGGCCAGGCGCCGCATCCGGGTCAACACCCTTTCCCCGGGCTTTGTGCGCACGCCGATGACCGACAAGGCCATGCGCCTGCTCTCGGCCGAGCAGCAGCGCGAGTTCGAGGCGGCCTACCCTCTCGGGGCGGGGACGCCCGAGGATGTGGCTCGCGCCGCCGCCTTCCTGCTGGCACCCGAGAACCGCTGGATCACCGGCGCGGACCTGGTGGTGGACGGTGGCTACACGGCGCGGTGAGCCACGTGCGGGGTGTTGCGTTTGACGCGACTTTCGCACAACGGGCGCTGCAAATCGTATTGGAGAGGAAAAACAAACCTTACGACAAACCAAGCATGATTGAGCAAATGAGGAGCATGACCGAGGCGGAGGCAGTGAAGTGGGTGGCGGAGTTGTTTGAGGAACCGGCGGATCGGATCACCCCGACGACGCCGCGG
>DATLZF010000205.1:0-2699 GCA_035574135.1 Candidatus Methylomirabilota bacterium | reverse complement strand
TACATGGCGGCGCGGGGCCAGGAGCCGCCGCTGCCCGGCTATACCGAGGAGGATGCCTTCGGCTGGATCGTGGAGAGCTTTCAGGCGTGCTGCGCCGAGGCAGCCCGGCACGGCGTGGTGCTGGCCCTGGAGAACCACTGGGGCTTCACCGGCACGGCCGCGGGCGTCGCGCGCATCCTGGCGGCGGTGGGCTCGCCCTGGCTGGGCGTGGCCCTCGACACCGGCAACTTCCTCGATGACCCCTACCCGCAGCTCGAGCGCCTGGCGCCGCACGCCGTGCTGGTGCACGCCAAGGCGTACCACGGCGGCGGGCTGTACTACACCCTCGACCTGGACTACCGGCGCCTCGTGGCGCTCCTCCGCCGCGCCGGCTACCGCGGCTACCTCTCGCTGGAGTACGAGGGGCGCCTCCTCCCCGAGGAGGGCATCCCCCAGGCGCTGGCCACCCTGCAGGAGGCTTTTTGACACTCCCACGGCTGAAGCACGTGGGATTCTCGCTTCAACCTGGACCGCCCACCGTTGTGGGACTTACGCCCAGTCCGCGAGCGTATACGCCCGGCTGTCCGACGGGCGATACCTCTACCAAGCCGCGATGCTTGATGTTCAGGGCGGCGTTCAGGTCTCGATCGACGAGAGCGCCGCAGCCCTGACACTCAAACAGGCGGTCGGAAAGAGACAAATCGTTGAGCGTGCCGCACACGATGTGCAGCTTGCTCGACGGGAAGAACCGATCAATCCGATGAAACACCTTACCGGCCCACCGGGCCTTGTACGCCAGTTGGCGAAGGAACTCGCCCCATCCAGCGTCATGCACGCTCTTGGCGAGTCGCGTTCGCGCCAACCCCTGCACGCTCAAGTCTTCGACCATGATGCCTTGGTTCTCGGCAACCAGTCGAGACGAGAGCTGGTGGAGGAAGTCGGTACGAGCATTGGTGATTCGCTCGTGAAGGCGTGCAACCTTGCGGGCTTGCTTGTGGTAGCGGCGAGCGCCTTTGCGCGTGCGGCTGCGGGCACGTTGAGCATGGGCCAGCTTGCGCTCCAGCTTCCGAAGGTGGCGCGGGTTGGGAATGCGCTCGCCGGTCGAGAGGACCGCAAAGTCGTTCAGGCCAAGGTCAACGCCGACGGTCGTTTCCTCCGTGGGTGCGGCCGGCTCGGGATCGGGGACTTCGACCTCGCACAGAATCGAGATGTACCAGCCACGTGCCTTGTGACGAATCGTGGCACGCTTGATAGTGCCCTCAATTTCCCGGCTCTTGCGGAAGCGAACCCAACCAATCTTCGGCAGCCAAACGCGGTTGCCCGCAACCGCAACGCTCTGCGGGAAGCTGAACGAGCCGAGTCCGCGCCGCTTTCGCTTGAACGTGGGATACTTGGCTCGCTTCTCGAAGAAGTTGATAAAGGCGCGTTGCAGGTTCTTGATTGGCTCCTGAAGCACCTGCGAGTGGACGCCATTCAGCCAGGCGGTTTCTGGCTGGCGCTTCAACGCTGTCAGTCGTCGCATCTGGGCGTACATCGAAGGGCTTTTGCCAGTTGCGTTGTAGGTCTCCTTTCGTTCGCGCAGCATCTCATTCCAGACCCACCGGCAGGCACCAGCATATCGCCGGAACGCCTGTTCCTGGGTCGGAGCCGGAACGATCTTGAAGCAAAATGCCTTGAGAACGATCACTTGTCCTGCTCTTCGATGTACCGCTGGATGGTATCGCTACTCACATGACCCGCTATGCTGACCCAATACGAACGAGTCCAGAGCGAAGGGAGATTGAGTAAATGATGAACGTGATCAGGTCGGATTGCCAACTCAAGCAACTGGCAATCGATCTCTTTGGCCTTCTCCAAGATCAATTCTTCCAACCGATCTTTGACCGCATTGACCAACACATTTCTTCGGCGCTTCGGGCAAAAGACGAAATGATACTTCACGATAGAAACCGAAGTGCGCGTGTGGCGCGGCTGCTGTCCCGTCTTCGCCCTGTTGTCGATAGCGTCCGTCTATCAACAAAGATTGTCGCACCTATGTGCGACAGGGGCAAGGGATTCAGCTTCGCATTTCGCATTGCGCTCGATTCATCCCACGGCGAGAAGCCGTGGGCTTTCTCTCGCGAGGTTCTGAAACTGCGTCCTGCGTCCTGCGTAAGGCCCCATCACCCGTTCCCGCCCCAAGGCGCGAGCACCGCTGAACGGCGGCGTTGCAGGCGTCTCTCCGCAGGACGCCGTGGCCATCGCCCGGCGCCGGGTGTCCACCCGGGTGCAGGGACTCCCAGAGGGGTCCGCCGCGGAGGCGTCCCATGGGCGATCGCGCCTGCCTGGCCACCGGCCGGCGCCTCGGCCGGCCGGTGCGCACGGCGGATCGCACCCGGGCTGCCCGCAGCGCAGGCGTGCCCGTGCGGCTGATCCGTCCGGAGTCCGCCGGACGCGGCAGGGAGGGTCCGCCATCCGTGGCCACCCGTGGCGCTGATGGCTGCGGGTTCCTCCAGCAGGCCCCGGGCGCTGCGGGGCGTCCGCCTGCCCGGGGCACACGTCCGGCGCACGCCTCCAGTGCCCGCGCGGCGCCCCCGGCTCGTTCGCGCGCTGGCCGGCCCGGCGCGCCGCCGCGCTACGTGTCCGAGGCACCGTCCCGGACCGACACGCTCCGTTGCGGGTCTCTTCGACGTGCGCCCGGCTCCAGCGCCGACGGTGTCGGGCTGCGCCGGTTTCGGCGG
>DATLZF010000204.1:0-2992 GCA_035574135.1 Candidatus Methylomirabilota bacterium | reverse complement strand
TCTTCGACCGCCGCGAGGTCCGCGACTTCCTCGCCTACCTCAAGGTGATGGTGAACCCCCATGATGACATCAGCCTGCTGCGCATCGCCAATGTGCCCGCGCGCGGCTTGAGCGATGGGACGATGCAGCGCCTGCTGGCTGCCAGCCAGGAGCGGCATTGCTCGGTGTTCAGCGCCATGCAACACACCGACGTGCAGGCCGGCTTCAGCACCCGCACGCGCCAGTGCATCCAGGATTTCCTGGCGCTGCTGAACCGGACGCGATCCCACCTGGAAAGCGCCGACAACCTGCTCCTGCCCCAGTGGGCGGAAAGGTTTCTCGCCGACATCGGCTACATCGAAGAGTTGCGTCGGTCGGAGAAAACCGCCGAGGCCGCCGAGAACCGGGTGCGAATCCTCAAGGACCTGATTGCCACGCTCGACGGCGATCCGGGGCAATGGTTCCCGCCGCTGGAGCGGCTGCAAAACTTCCTCGAAGAGGTGACGCTCGACACCGAACGCGAAGAGGAAAAGCAGACCGCCGGCGACGCCGTGACCCTGATCACCATGCACAGTTGCAAGGGGCTCGAATACCCGCACGTGTATGTGGTCGGGCTGGAGGACGGCCTGTTGCCGCACTCGCGGGCAAAGGCCGAGAACACCCTCGACGAGGAACGACGCCTGTTCTACGTGGCGATCACGCGCGCGATGCGGACCCTGACCCTGAGCTACTGCCTGAGTCGCAAGAAATACGGCCAGGCCATGCCGTGCCATCCTTCGCCCTTCCTCAAGGAGCTGCCGGCCGATCTCGTCGAGCATGCCAACGAAAAGGCCAAGCAGCCCGTTTCGGTAAGCACGGGCAAGAACTTGTTCGCGGCGATGCGCAGCGCGCTGAGTTGACGCGCCCGCTGCGCTCTCCGCCCGGGCGCGCGGCGGCATCAACGGGCGCGGACGGGCGAACACAAACGGGCGGCGGGCACGGCCAGACGCTCGCGGGCGTGTAGCACGGCCGGACGCCCCGCCCCGGTCGATTCGAGAATCGGCATTCCTGCCCGCCCCCTCTGGCCACCTGTCCCACCGCGCCAGTCGCAGCTTGATGGGTTGGCTCACTTCTGGCAAACGATCAGACCGTATGGCCACGTATGTGTATGAAACCATTCCGCAGAAGCCCGGCGCCAAGCCGCGCCGCTTTGAGATCGAGCAAAAGATGAGCGAGCCCGCCCTGACGCGGGATCCCAAGACGGGTGAACCCGTGCGTCGGGTCATTGTGGGCGGCAGCGGCCTGGTGACCCACGGCGCGAGCATTCTTTCGATGAAAGTCCGGCGAGGGCGCGCATGAAAGCCCGCCGCAGGGTTCGGGCTTGTCGGCCGGAGGCGACTGAGGCCAGATAGCGCGCGTGCCGGTGTTACGGACATGGGCGGGCTCCGCCCTGATGGGCCTTGCGCTCCTCGGGTGTCATGCCCCGGTGCGGGAGTCGCGTTTGCCGCCGCGGCCGGTCGCGGCGCCGGTGCCGCCTCCGGTGGTCACCGTGAACGTGCCCGATCCGTTGGTGGTGGTGCCCGCGGTGCCGCTGGAGGGCGAAGCTCCGCCGGCGCCCGGTCTGCACCTGCCCCCATCCTCCGAGTGGCCGACCAACTGGTTCAACGCCTGGATTCCCCTCGAAACCTGGAGCCGGTTCAATCATCTCGACAAGCCCGTCCGCCTGCCTGCCACGGCGCGGCCAACCTTCCAGATTCGTTCGACCCACCGCACGGTCTCCGTGCAGGTCGGCAGCCGCACGGCCCACTGCGACGGCTTGGAGTGCTGGTTGAATCACGCGCCCCAACTGATCAACGGCGCTCCCTATGTGCACTGGCTCGACGCCCGCAAGACGCTGCAGCCGCTGGTTTCGCCCTTCCCGGTGCGCAATGGTCATCGCCCCACCGTGGTCATCGATCCGGGGCATGGGGGGCGGGACGGGGGCACGCGCAGTTGTGTGAACGGGGACCTGGAGAAGACCTACACCCTCGACTGGGCCCGGCGGCTCGGGCCGCTGCTCGAGGCGCAGGGCTGGAAGGTCGTCTTCACGCGCACGAACGATGTCGATCTTCCCCTCACCAACCGCGTGGCCATTGCCGAGCGGGCGCGGGCCGACCTTTTCCTGAGCCTGCACTTCAACTCCGCCGAACCCAACCGCGCCCTGGCCGGGGTGGAAACCTATTGCCTGACGCCCACCGGCATGACCTCGCATCTGCTGCGCGAGTTCGAGGATGATCCGGCCTCAATCTTTCCCAACAACGCCTTCGACGAACAAAACGTGCAGATTGCTTTCTCGCTCCATCAAGCGGTGGTGCGCGAGACCGGGGCGGTGGATCGCGGCGTGCGCCGCGCCCGCTTCATGACGGTGCTCCGCGGGCAAAACCGGCCCGCCGTGTTGATCGAGGCCGGCTACCTCTCCAATCCCGACGAGGCCCGCCGCGCGGCCACGCCCGCCTACCGGCAGCAACTGGCCCGGGCGGTCGCGTCCGCTCTGGCGGGACTGAGCGCCACCGCTCCGGCGGTCGATTACTCGGACTCCGGCACGGACACCACGCCGGAGAGCGCCTCCTCCCTCCGGTGAGCGCCCGTGTCGAGGAGGGTCCGCGCGGCGCGAGCAGTAGCGTTCTCGTGACGGGCGGCGCCGGCTTCATCGGATCGCATCTGGTCGAGCGTTTACTCGAACGCGGTCACGAGGTGATCGTGATCGACGACTTTTCCACGGGATCCCGAGGCAACCTTGCCGCGGTGGCCTCGCATCCCCGCCTGCGCATCATCGAAAGCCGGGTCTCCACGTGCCGCGAACTCCCCGCGCTGGCCACCCGCGCGGGCGCCATCTATCACCTCGCCGCCGCCGTGGGCGTGGAGCGGGCGATGCGATCGCCAGTGAGCACCCTGGCGACGAACTTTGTCGAGACTGCGGCGGTCTTGGAGGCGGCGGTCGGCGCCGGCACGCCGGTGCTGCTCGCTTCCAGCTCGGAAGTGTATGCCCGCAATG
>DATLZF010000203.1:0-4528 GCA_035574135.1 Candidatus Methylomirabilota bacterium | reverse complement strand
TTACCTCACGAACGGTCTGGTCTATGTGCGGGTGGCTTCTCAACTTGGCTCCGTGGAGGAACTGCGTGGACAAATCCTCCCTGCGCCCACACCGCCCGATGACCGCGATGTCTTCCGCTTCACCATCGCGCCCAATACCGTTGGCGCCGCCCCGCACTACGTGACCATTGATTACGACCGCGCGCTGGGGGACCTGGACCTTGAGTTGTGGCGGCTGGCTGGTAACACCAGCAACCGCGCCGCCTTGGCCAGCGGGCAGAACAACTTCATCTCGCTCAACGGCCAGAGCGCCGGCACGTATTTCGCCGTCGTCCAGGGCCGCCAGCCGCGCACGGCCAACCGCTACGACCTGCACTTCAGTCTGCCCTCCACCTCGCCCGGCACCTACGGCGGCACCGGCACGCCCGCCGGGGGTGACTGGACGATCATGGTGTACATGACCGCCAGCGATCTGGAGGCGCACGCCTTCACCAACATCAACGAGATGGAATGGGCGGCGGCCTACCTGCCGGCATCGGTCAAGTTTGCCGTGCTGTGGGACCAGAGTGCCGCCCGGGCGACTTTCGGCAGCGGCAATGGCGCGCAAGCCCCGTGGGGCGGCACGGGCGTGGCTCTCATCCGACCCGACACCGACCCGGACACCATCGCGACACCCTTCGATACGGCCCGCTTCGGGGAACGCGACACCGGCGACCCCGCCACGGTCACGGCCTTCGTCAACTGGGCCGCCACCAACGCGCCCGCCCGGCGCTACGCGCTGGTGCTCTGGGACCACGGCGGCGGCGTCATCGGCGGCTTCAACCTCGACAAGTACGACTTCACCGGCGAGAGCGTGCTGCACGCGGACGAACTGGCCGGCGCGCTGGCGGCATTGCCGGCCTCGATCCGCACCAACCTTCAACTCATCGCCTTCGACGCCTGCCTGATGGCCATGACCGAAGTGACCTATGTTCTGCGGGACGTCGCGCCGATCATCGTCGGTTCAGAGGAATCCATCGCCACCACCGGCTACGACTACACGACCGCCTTTGCGGCTTTGGCGTCGCAGCCTGGCGAGGTGACCGCGGAGGAACTGGCCGCCGGTTTGGTGACCGCCTTCCAGGCGCAGTATCAGGGCCACAGCCGCGCGTTCGACACCCAGTCCGCCGTGCGCTCCGACGCGGTGAGCAATGCGCTGACCACGGCGTTACTCCAGTTCGCCAACGCCAGCGCCGGCGCCACGAGCAGCGATTGGGCGAAGATTCGCGATGCGCGCAGCCGGGCCACGTTCTTCTTCGGCAGCCCCGGCTATCGCGACCTCGGCCAGTTCGTGGACACGCTGCGCGCCAGCGGCGTCAGCGCCAGCCTGAGCAACGCCGCCCAAGGCGTGCTCGCGGCACTGGATTCGGCCGTCCTGGCGCGCGCCAGCGACCAGCGCAATACCCGCGGCCTGTCCATCTACTTCCCGGCCCTCGGCCCGCTCGACGCCGACTACGCCGCTCGAAACGGCGCATTCCTCGTCCGGTCCGGCTGGAGCAACTTCCTGAGCGGCTTCTTCGCCCGCGGCGGCGGGTCGAGCCTGGCGCCCGACTGGGCGGAGGCGAATGAAGTGGCCCCGCAGGCGTTCGACCTGCGCGCCGTTGTGGGCACGAACCGGTTCACCGGCCTGAATCTCCACGAGCCGGGCGACCGCGACTGGTTCCGGTTCACGCTGGTGAGCAACACGCTTGCGGGGAACCGCGTGATGGTCTCGGCGCCCGCGGCGACGCTGCTGCTGGAATTGCACGGCCTCACCAACGGCACGCGCGTCTTGCTCCGGGCCGGCACCAACTCGGTCTCCCTCGCGGGTCTGACCGCGGGCGAATACCTGGCATTGGTGCGCGGCACGGGCACGGGCGCCGTGTCGAACTACACGCTGACGATTGAAGCGCCTTCCAGCGCCGCCGCCCGCACGGATTGGGTGGCCGGTAACGACCAGCAGGACAAGGCCCGCGACCTGGGCGTGGCCTACAACGAAACGTGGTTCCCCGGTCTCACCTTGAACGCCGGCCAGAGCGATTGGTTCCGCTTTGCCACGCCGCGCAATCAGTTGTCCGGCGGCGGCGCGGTGCTGGTGGACGTCATCGGCGCGACACCCTTGCGCGTGGAACTCTACGACGAGGCGGGCCGGTTGTTGCCCGCCGCCTCCGTCGCCACCGGCACTGGCACGTTGCGGGTGGATTATCCTGAAGGCGCGGGGCTGGCCTACCTGCTGCGCGTTTCGCATCCCGGTGGCGCGACCGCCGGCTATACCATCCGCTTCGACCCCAACCAGCCGCCGCAGTACCTCATTCCGGCCGGCTCGGTTTGGCGCTATCGCGACGAGGGCGCGAACCTGGGCACAGCCTGGCGTGCCGTCACCTACACCAACGAAAACGGCTGGGCCAGCGGGCGCGCGCGCTTCGGCTATGGGTTACGTGAGACAACGACGCTCAGCCCGACTGCCAATCCGGCCAGCCGGCCCATCACCACTTACTTCCGGCACAGCTTCACCCTGAACAACCCCGCCGCCGTGACGAACCTCGTCCTGCGCGTTCTGCGCGACGACGGGGCGGTGGTGTACCTGAACGGCGTGGAGATTTACCGCGGTAACATGCCGGCCGGCACGCCGGGCTACCTGACGCCTGCGGCCGAAATCGCCCCGGACGGCTCGGCCTTCTACTCCGTGCCGGTGACGAACCTGGCGCTGTTGCGCTCCGGCCTCAACGTGGTCGCCGCCGAGTTGCACCAGTTTGCATCGGACAGCCCGACCGCCGGCTTCGATCTGGAACTGCTCGCGAACCGCGCCGCGCCGGTCTATGCGCTCGTCGAATCCGGTTCGAGCTGGAAGTATCTCGACGACGGTAGCGACCAGGGCACCGCGTGGCGCGCGGCGGCCTTCAACGACTCGAGTTGGAGCAGCGGTGTGGCCCGCCTGGGCTACGGTGGCGATGGCGAGAAGACGGTCATCCGCAGCAACCGCACGGACGGGACCCGCATCATCACCACCTGGTTCCGGCGCGCCTTCACCGTGGAGAACCCGTCCGCCATCAGCAACCTGGTGGTGCGGCTCCTCTGCGACGACGGCGGCATTGTGTATCTGAACGGCACCGAAGTGTTCCGGCGCAACCTGCCCGCTGGGACAGTTAGTTATCAGACGCTGGCGCTGGCGGCCGTCAATCCGGGGGCCGACGAGCACACCTTCCACCGCACAAACGTCAATCCGGCCCTGTTGCAGGCCGGCCTCAATGTGCTGGCCGTGGAGGTGCACCAGTCCTCGGCCACGAGCAGCGACGTGGGCTTTGATCTGGAGCTGGTGGTGCCTCGGCCGAACCTGCGGCCCTATCGCTACGCGAACTGGGCGGACAGCCTCGTGGTCACTCCGGCAGTGAGCAATTACACCTGGAGCGGATCGGTGTTCTACGACGATGAGGAACTGTTCGCGCACTGGACGTTCATCAATGAATCGCCCGATGTAGAAGCCAGCGGCCCGTTCTGGTTGCGGCTCTTCACCGATGATGTGCTGCTGCACGAATGGAGCTACGGCCGGCTGGATCCCATCACCGGCCGCTCGGTGGCCTGGTTACCGCAAGGGATTTCGCTCGGCCGGCTCCCGGCGGGCGTGCATCACATCCGGATCGACCCGGACGGCTACCGCGAGACCGCCGAGTCGGACGAGTGGGACAACAGTTATGAGCGGCTCATCACCGTCGTCTCGGCGGCCAGCGTGCCGATCCGGTTGTCCGCGCCGGAGCGGGTTTCACCCACGACTCTTCGCCTGCGCGTGAGCGGCCCGGCGCGTCGCACCTTCACGCTGGAGGCCACATCCGATCTGGGCAACGGAAGCTGGACAGCGGTGGGCAGCGGCGTGTTTGACGCCGTCGGCGCCGCCACGTTGACCAACGCCGTCTCCACCCACGCCCAGCGCTTTTACCGCGCCCGGCTGGCGCCGTGAATCGATAAGCTCCGAACCCTTAAAAAGCCTCACCTGTCATGAAAACACTCCGGATGTCCGTAACAGCGTCGCTGGTGATTACCTTCCATGCCGGATGGCATGCGTCGGCTGCCGACCTCGTGTGGACGAACACGACCGGCGGCAATTGGAGCACGCCAGCCAACTGGGAGCCCAATCAGGTGCCCGGTGCTGCGGACGATGCCTTTATTACCAACGCCGGCACATACACCGTCACCATCAATGCATCGTCCACGGCGGCCATGCTTCTGGTGGGCGCGGATGCAGGCACGCAGACGTTGTCGCTGGCGGGCAGTTTGACCGGGGCCACGGTTCTCGCCCGGGGCGGAGCCCAATTGGTCGCCGCCGGAGGCACGCTCAATGCCGTGACGCTGGATGGCCACGTCAGCATTGCCAATGGCAACAGTCTGCGCGTGGTCAATGGCCTGACGCTGACGAACGGGGCCACGATCACGCTCAACTCCGCCGGGAACTACACTTACCTTGAGGTGTTTTCCGGGACGCAAACCATCGGTGGCGATGGCCAGATCATTTTCGGCGGCAGCGCCCCGGCGAACT
>DATLZF010000202.1:0-2382 GCA_035574135.1 Candidatus Methylomirabilota bacterium | reverse complement strand
CCCCCGCCACGGTTCGTCGGGGCTGATCCGATACACGGGTGCCGCCGGGCCGTCCCTGGCGATGCTCACGCGCGGGGGCGGCAGGGTCCGTCCCGCGTCCCCGCTGGTGTAGCGCGCCTCGTACATCACCTGCTGGATGTGATCGCTGTTGCTGCAAACGAACTTCCGGCCGGCGGAATCGAAGCTCAATCCGTATTGGGCGCCACCGCTCTCGGCGCGGAGTTCGAGCCGGCGGGGATCGAACGAGAAATCCCGACCCCGTAGATCGATTGCGTTGGTGTCCGGCGTGGTCGTGATGCCATGGCGCTGCCGCCACTGCCGGGTAAACGGTGTGTCCACCGCATGCACTCGTCCGCCGCTGCCGCCGCTGGCGCCGTGAATGCGCAGATCCGGACCCCAGTTGAAGCTGTTCAACAACGCTTGGACGTTGAGCCGGTTTGTTTCGTAGGGCGCGTAATCGCTGGCGAAGCCGGTGAAGACAACCTCGCGGAGATCAGCGACGCCGTCGCCGTCAATGTCCGTCCCATAGAGAATATCCGGCGTGGCACCGACGAAGACCCCGTCATCGTAACAGTGCACCGCGGTTGGCCACGGCAGATTATCCATGAACACCGTGCTGCGCTCGAAGCGGCCGTCGCCATCGCGGTCTTCGAGTCGGCGTACGCGGCCGAGGCGTTCCGGCCGGCGTTCGGAATAATCGCGCATTTCGACCACATAGAGAACGCCGTCCGCGTCGAAGCTCATCGCGATCGGATCCACCACCACCGGTTCGGCGGCGGCCAGTTCAATACGGAAGCCGGGCTTGACGCGGAACGTGTCGAGGGCCCGCTCGGGGGGCGTGGGCGGCACTCGGGGCAGGTCCGCCGCTGTCACCTCCGGTTCGGTGGCGGAACTGGGAGGCGGGAGGATGCCCAAAGCCAGGGTGAAGATCAGCCACCGGAGGGCGCATCGCCCGCGACGCCATGACAACGCCGGCGCGGGCCCCGAACTGGGGACGAATTGGTGCACGCTGCATCGTGTGCGCCCGTGGGCCGGGCGCGCGAGTGAAAAGTTCAGGCCGAAGATTCCGGGCGCCCTGCGCAGACGCAGCGGCGTTGAACGGGAGAGGACACGGACTCGGTCCACGGATGCCGCAACGCGAGCCGCTCCGGTGTTCACCGCATCGAGAGGAGGGCGAAGTGAAACCTCGGCGCGGTTTCGCGCGTCCAGCCAAGAGTGACGATGTATAGATCCGTATGAGTACTCAGAAATATCGCGACGAACATTCAGTCCGGCCGGAGGATTGTTTCCTGACCCGGCGCCAGTTCCTCAACCGGGCCGGCATGGGCTTCGGCGCTCTGAGCCTGGCGTCGCTGATGGGGCCGGGCCTGGCCACGGAGGCCCTTGCGACGGCGAACAATCCGTTGGCACCTCGTGCTCCGCATTTCCCGGCCAAGGCGAAGCGGGTCGTGCACATCTTCGCCCAAGGGGCACCAAGTCACGTGGACACGTTCGATCCCAAACCGGCGCTGGCCCAATGGGACGGCAAGTCGATCTCGGACGCCAAAGGCGTGGCGATGGCCAGCCCGTTCAAGTTCGAGAAGTGCGGTCGAAGCGGGATCGAGGTGAGCGAGATCTTTCCGCGGCTCCGGGAAATGGTGGATGACCTGTGTTTCATCCGGTCGATGTACACGGACATCCCGGCGCACGAGGTGGCGACGGTGTTCATGAACACCGGGCACACCCGTTTGGCCCGGCCGAGCATCGGTTCGTGGGTGCTCTACGGGCTGGGCACAGAAAGCGAAAATCTGCCGGGCTACATTTCATTAAGGCCCGGGGGCAGTATCATCGGGGGGACACAAAACTGGGGCAGTGCCTTCCTTCCCGGTGTCTATCAAGCGATGAGCGTCAACACCGCCACCGCCCTGAGTGGCCAGGTGATCGAGAATCTCCGCAACGCCTACACCGTTCTGCCCGAGCAACGGCGGCAACTGGACCTTGTGCATCGACTGAACGAGCTGCACGCCCGGAATCTCCAGCGGGAAGCGGCTCTGGAAGCGCGGCTGGAAGCCTTTGAAATGGCCTTTCGCATGCAGACCGAGGCCACGGACGCCTTCGATGTCATGCGCGAGCCAGCCTCGGTGCGCGAGCGCTACGGCAACAGTCGGCAGGGGGTGCAGTTGCTCATTGCCCGGCGCCTCCTCGAACGGGGCGTGCGGTTTCTGCAGGTCTGGGATGGCGGCTGGGATCATCACCAAGAGCTGGCGGAACGACTGGCCGAGAAGGCGCGCGGGATCGACCAACCCCTCGCGGCGTTCCTGGCCGACCTGAAGGAGCGCGGTCTCTTCGACAGCACCTTGGTGGTCTGGGGCGGGGAGTTCGGCCGCACGCCCACGCGGGATC
>DATLZF010000201.1:0-7627 GCA_035574135.1 Candidatus Methylomirabilota bacterium | reverse complement strand
GTGGGGGTTGTTCGCCCAACGGTTCCCCGATCCCGTCGATTTCTTTGCCGACCACTTCGTCGTGAACTACTGTCCGCTCGCGTTTCTGGAGCAGAGCGGGCGCAACCTCACGCCCGACAAGCTGCCCGGCCATGAGGCCGGTCCACTGCTGGCCGCCTGCGACGCGCACCTGCGCCGGGTGACCGACGCGCTGGCTCCGCAATGGCTCGTGGCGGTGGGCGACTTTGCGCTGGCCCAGGCCCGCCGGGCGCTGGCTGGCCTGCCCGTGCGGATGGGCAGGATCCTTCATCCCAGCCCGGCCAGCCCGGCGGCCAACCGCGACTGGGCCGGCACCGCCACGCGCCAGTTGGTGGAGCTGGGCGTCTGGACCGACTCTTGACCTGCCCCCATGCTGCTGCTTTGCGACATCGGCAACACTCACACCCACCTGGCCTGGGCCACGACCCAGCGTGTGGTGCGACATCGTGATCTCCCTACCGGCGGCGTGCTCGACGGGTCGGCTCTTGCGGGGATCCGGGCCTTTGCGCAAGACCGGCCACCCGCCGGCGTCGCGCTGTGCAGCGTCGTACCCCGCGCCACGCGAGCGCTGCTCCCTTTCCTTCGCCGCACTTGGCGCCGACCGGTGCTCGAATTGGGCCCGCACACCGTGACCGGCGTTGGGATCGACTACCCGCGTCCGCACACCATCGGTCCGGATCGTCTGGCCAACGCCATCGCTGCGGCCCATTGCTACGGCGCCCCCGTCGTCGTGGTGGACTTCGGCACGGCCGTGACCTTCGACGTGGTCAACCGGCGCAAAAACTACGTCGGAGGCATCATCGCTCCCGGATTGGCGGCCATGACGGATTACCTGCACGAGAAGACGGCCCTGTTGCCCCGCATCCGTATCCGCGAGACGCGCCGCGTGGTCGGCCGCAGCACGCGCGAGGCGATGCTCGTGGGGGCGGTGCACGGATACCGGGGCCTGGTGCGGGAACTGATTCACGAACTCCGGCGTGAGCTAAAATGCCCGGAGCTCCCGGTGGTGGCGACCGGCGGCTGCGCGGCCCTGATCGCGCGCGGGCTGCCCGAGATCACCACCGTCAACCCCCTGCTGACACTCGAAGGCTTGCGCCTGGCCTGGCTGGCGTGGAACGCGGCCGAAGGGTCCTGAAGCCGAACCGGCGACCCGGCCTCCGTCTCGATCGGCTTCATCTGGACCATCGACCGCGTCCGGAGAAGCGATAAGCGTGAGAGCCTTTCAGCCGGAACGATGCCGTCGAAATGATGGGGAGCGCAGCCGTCCCGGCTGCAGTGCGGCGCGCCCTCGCGCCGAACGCTTCAACCAGCCGCCGGCGCGCAGCCAGTCCGCAGCCCGGTCGGACCACCAGGTGACCGGATTATCCGTGCGCCGCAGCCCGTAGCCGTGGCCGCCGGTGGGATAGAGATGCAGTTCCACCGGCACGTTGAACTGCTTGGCTGCCACGGCGAAGAGGAGGGCATTTTCCATCCGCACCGGATCGTCCTGGGTGATGACAATGAACGCGGGCGGCGTGTGGGAGCCCAGGTGGATTTCCGGCGAAACCTTGTCGCCGAGTTCTTTGGCGGTGAGGTAGGCCGGGTAAATCAAAAGCGTGAAATCCGGACGGGCCGCCGCCTGATCCGCCTCATCCACGGGGGCGTAAGCCCGGTTCGTAGCCGAACTCACCACGGCGGACAAATGCGCACCCGCCGAGAATCCGAGCATGCCCAATCGCGCCGGATCCAGGCCCAGCTCGGGCGCCTGGTGCCGGATCAAGCTCAGAGCCCGCTGCGCGTCCTGCATGGGCGCAAGATGCCGCGGCGCGTCGGGACGCTTGGGCACGCGATACTTGAGCAACACCCCGGTGACCCCGATGGAGTTCAGCCATTCGCACACTTCCGTGCCTTCCAGGTCCCACGCCAGGATGTGGTAGCCGCCGCCCGGACAAACCAGCACTGCGGCGCCTGTGTCCTGGTCCTTGGGCGGCCGATAGACGGATATCGTCGGCTTCGACACGTTGCCCAGCCGGATCAGCCGGCGACCGGCGATCAAGTTGTCGGTGGGCTTGGTCGTATCGTGTTCCTCGCCCAGATCGCCTTTCTCACCCGGCGCACCGTGTGGCCACAGCTTGATCACTGCAGCCGGCTCGGCAGCCCGGCCGGCGGGCGACGACCAGCCCCACAACGCAAGGGCAGCGGCAAGAATCAGGAGAACGGATTTCATGCGCGGAGTGAACCGCAACCGGGCTTGCCCGTAAACGGGAAACCGGCGGCGCCTCCGCGCTTCAAACGAACTTGCCCGGGTTGAGAATGCCGCGCGGATCCAGCGCCTTCTTCACCGCACGGTGCAACGCGCGCACCTCCGGCGCCGCCGCCAGCGGCCACCACCGTTTCTTGGCCAGGCCGATGCCATGCTCGCCAGTGATGACCCCGCCCCACGCCAGCACCTGTTCGAACAAATCATCCAGCGCCGCCTCCGCCCGCGCCTCGGCGCCGGGTTGGGCGCGATCGACCATCACGTTGACGTGGATGTTACCGTCGCCCGCGTGACCGAAGCAGGCGACCGGCAGGCCATGTTTCTTCTGGAGCCGGGCGGCGAAAGCGAACAAGTCCTCGAGCCGGCTGCGCGGCACGGCGATATCCTCGTTGAGCTTGGTCAGGCCGGTGTCGCGCAGGGAGTAGGAGAACTCGCGCCGCAACTGCCAGATGGCCTCGCAGGCGCGGTCGCCCAGCGCGCGGTCCAGGAAGGCTGGCTGGAACGCCCGCACCACGCGTTCGAGAGCGCGCAACTCGCCGCGCACCGAGCGTTCCTGGCCGTCCAGCTCCACGATGAGATGCGCCTGGCAGCGGCCGAGGCGGGCATGGCCCGTGCGCTTGTGCGCGGCAGCCAGTGTGAAGGCATCGGCCACCTCGAGCGCCGAGGGCAGAAAACCGGCGGCAAAAATGGCGGCGATGGCCCGGCTGACCTGGCGGGTGGATCCGAAGCCCACGGACAAGGCCGCGCGAAACGGCGGCAGCGGCAGCAGCTTGAGCGTGGCTTCCGTCACCACGCCCAGCAATCCCTCCGAGCCCACGAACAGGCGGGTCAGCTCCAGGCCGGTTTTGTTCTTGTGCGTGCGGCTGCCCAGGCGGACGAGCGAACCGTCCGCCAGGGCCACCTGCAGCCCCAGCACGTAGTCCCGCGTGACGCCGTACTTGAGGCACCGCGGCCCGCCGGCGTTGGTGGCAATGTTCCCGCCGAGACTGCAATCGGCCCGGCTGGCCGGATCCGGGGGGTAAAAGAGTCCGCGCTTTTCCACCGCCGCCTGCAATTGGGCCGTGAGCACGCCGGGCTCGACCACGGCCACGAAATCGATCGGGTGAATCTCCTTGATCCGGTTCATGCGCTCGAGCGAAAGCACAATGCCGCCCCGCGCCGGCACGCATCCCCCCACGTAGCCGTAGCCGGCTCCGCGGGCGGTCACCGGGATGCGACGCGCCGCCGCGTAACGCAGCACGGCGGCCACGGACTCGGCCGAACGCGGCAACGCGACGGCCTCCGGCGCCCGACTGGCGAACCATTTGTCCCCGCCGTAGCGCTGACACACCTCCGGCGCCGTTTGCAGCTCGCCGGGCGACAGCGCCCGGCGCAGTCCGGCCCACCCCGCAGCGCCTTTCATTGCTCCGGCGCGGCTGCGGTGCCGGCGTCGCCGTCCTTGATCAGTTCCCGGGCCTGCGCCGCCTGATCCTCGGGCACCTGAACCATGATGTTCATCACGCCCACGCCCAAGTCCTGGGCGGCGTTTTCGTTGATGACTTCCGCATCTAGGCCGGCGGCCTCAAGACGGGACCGGATCAACTGCGCCTCGGCCGCGTTGAAGGAGCGATAGACGGTAACCAGATCCATACGTGCGGCGAGTTAAGCACGACCCGCGGGGGCGTGAACACCATTTTCGCCCGGCGGCCCGACAGGGGCGCACGCCCACGCCGCATTCTCAGGTGTACCTCGGAGCGTGCTGTCGCCACCAAGCAACGTCTTGACGAAGGAAGGCCGCTCATGGCCATGTCGCGGCTGACTTGCTCGAGTCGATGAACCGGGACAACCTCGATGCCGGGTGTCGGAAGGGTGCGTTCGGACTGATCCTGGCCACGCTGGTGTTTGCGCCGCTGGCCTGGGGTGCGGTGCGTCCGTCCGAATTCCTCGTGGTCCTTTGGCTCACGCTGGGGGTGCTGATGCTGTGGGGGCTGCGACTTGTCCTGCGCCCGCAGACGGCCGTCATCTGGCCGACGGCGTGCTGGTGGGTGCTGGCCTTCGCAGCCTACGCCGTGATGCGGCACAGCATCGCCGATGTGCCCCACCTCTCCCGCCAGGAAATGGTGTGGGTGTTGGTGTATGGCGCGCTGTTTGCCGCGTTGTTGAATCATCTGGAGGAATCGGCAGGCGGGCTGAGGGTGGCGGCCGTGGTTATCGCCGTGGCGCTCGGCGTGGCGTTGTATGCGGTCGGGCAGTACCTCTCCGAATCGCCCTATGCGTGGCATCAACTCAAGCCCGAGGGCTACTGGAAACGCGGCTCGGGCCCGTTCATTTGTCCCAACCATACGGCGGGCTATCTGGGCATGGTGCTGCCGCCGGCTCTGGCCCTGCTGCTGCTCGGGCGGCTGCCGCATGTCACGCGCATCGTGTTGGGCTACGCCGTGCTGGCCCTGGGCGCCGGTCTGGCGGTGACCGTTTCGCGCGGCGGCTGGGCGGCGACCGGCCTGGCGCTGGTGGCGATGCTTTTGACGCTGGCGGCACAGCGCGGATTTCTGACGCGCGGGCTGACGGTGCTACTGGCCTTGCTCGCCCTGGCGGCCGCGCTCTATTTCAAGGCCGGACTGTCACGCAACGGCTACGAGCCGGTGAGCCTGTCCACCTCGGGCGACGATTACCGCCTCCAGTTGTGGCGACCGGCAGTGCAGATGTGGCGGGATCATTTCTGGCTCGGGGTGGGCCCCGGCCACTTCGACACGCGCTTCCGGCAATACCGACCGGAGACGCCGATCCTCCAGGGCCGTCCGGAACGGGTGCACAATGATTACCTGAACGCAGTCGTGGATTGGGGTCTCGTGGGGGGGCTCTTGGTCGCGGGCGCGTTGACCACCGTGGGCCTGGGCTTGCGCCGTTCCTGGGATGAAATCCGGCGACAACTGGGCAGCCCGAATGCGCTGAGCAACAACCGGGCAGTGCTCGTGTTTGGGGCGAGCTTCGGCCTGCTGGCCATCGCCCTGCATTCGCTGGTGGACTTCAATCTTCACATTCCCTCCAATGCCCTGCTGGCGATCACCCTCATGGGACTGGTGGTGCATCAAACGCAAGAGGGACGCCCGGTGGAACCGCGAGGGACACGCGGTCCGGCTCGTGCGGCCGCGATCGCGCTGCTCGGTATGGCGACCGTCTTGCTCACCGGGCACGCGCTCAAGCAGTCGGCCGAAGTTTACTGGCTGAGCCGGGCCGAGCGGGCGGACGACCCGACGCCTTGGTTGGAGAAGGCGGCCCGGGCTAATCCGGGCAATTTTGAAACGTGCCTGCGGCTGGGCGAAGTCCTGCGCGAGCGCAGTTGGAGCGGCCCAGAGGAGGACCATGCCCTGGCGGAACGAGCGCTGGACTGGTTTCGCCGGGCGGCGCTGCTGAATCCCTACGACCCGGCCGGCCGACTGGGAGCAGGGATGTGTCTGGACTGGCTGGGCCGGCACGAGGAGGCGGAACGGGAGTTTGCCGAAGCCCTGCGTCTGGACCCGCACGGGTATTACACCCTGGCCCGGATCGGATGGCACCACGTGCAACGACGCGATTACACGACGGCCATCCAATGGCTGCAACGCTCGCTTGCCTTGAGAGGCAGCGGCAACGCGGTGGCCGCGACCTACCTGGAACTGGCGCGGCGACGCCTGGCCGAGGGGTCATCTCCCACGAATCTTCCGCCGGTTTCACGGTGAATCTCGCCGTCACCACCGGTGGGCCTCCAAGGGAGCGATCGAAGGTGGAGATCGCGGATCCAGGCCGAAGGGGTTGCGCTGCCAGCCCAGGCGGCGCGTCCCCCGCCGGTGAGACTGCAATCCCAGCGCGGGGAGGGCTACGCACCCTACCTTCGCCCGGACGGTTCTCATCCCCTTCCCAACCGCCGCCATCGGCCCCAAGCGCGGGTTGACCCGCCGGCCGGAAACGGTTACCACCTTGCCGACCACTTTATGAAAACGCCTTCGAATCCTTCTTCCTTTGTGTGCCGGTGGGTTTGCGCGGCCTCCCTGGGGGCCAGTTTGCTGGCTGGTGCTGCCACCGCGGCCAACCCACCCGCCGGCTTCACGGCCTTGTTCAATGGCCAGGATCTCAGCGGGTGGCGGGGCGGCGACACGTTCGATCATCGCAAGCTTCTCGAACTGCCGGCGGAGAAACGGGCGGAACAGATCGCCAAGTGGAACAAGTCCATGCTGGAGATGAACGCCAAAACGGGTCGGCCCCATTGGTATGTCGAGAACGGCGAACTGGTGAACGACGGCCTCGGCGCCTACGCGACGACCGAAAAGGATTACGGCGATTTCGAGCTCCTCCTCGAATACAAGACCGTTCCCAAGGCCGACTCGGGGATTTATTTGCGTGGCGTCCCGCAAGTGCAGATCTGGGATTACACCGATCAGGCCAAATTCAGCCTTGGCGCGGACAAGGGCTCCGGCGGTTTGTGGAACAACAGCCCCGGCCGCCCCGGCAAGGATCCCCTGGTGCGCGCGGACAAGCCGTTCGGCGAGTGGAACCAGTTTCGCATCCTCATGGTGGGCGCCCGCGTGAGCGTCTGGCTCAACGACCGGTTGGTGGTGGACCACGCCCTCCTGGAAAACTATTACGACCGCAAGGTGCCGGTGCCGGCGCGGGGCCCCATCCAGCTCCAGACGCACGGCGGGGAGATTCGCTGGCGGAACATTTACTTGCGCGAGATCCCGGGCGACGAAGCGAATCAAATCCTGCGCCGCAAAGCAGGCGGGGAGTTCACCACCCTGTTCGATGGCTCCAGTCTCGACGCTTGGGCCGGACCCTTGGACAACTACGAGATCAAAGACGGCGCCCTGGTCTGCAAGCCGGGCAAAGGCGGCACCATTTACACCAAGCAGGAGTATTCGGATTTTGTCGCCCAGCTCGAATTCAAGCTGCCTCCGGGAGGCAACAACGGGCTGGCCATCCGCTATCCGGGCCATGGCGACACCGCCTACGTCGGCATGTGCGAGCTGCAGGTGCTCGACGACACGGCGGCGAAGTACGCCAAACTCGATCCCCGCCAGTTCCACGGCTCGCCCTACGGCATGGTGGCGGCGCACCGCGGCGGCTACCAGCGGCCCGTGGGCGAATGGAACTTCCAGGAAACCACCGTCCAAGGCTCCCGCATCAAGGTCGAGCTGAACGGCTTCATCATCCTCGACACCGACCTGGCCAAGGTGACGGAGTTCATGGGCAACCGCCCGCATCCCGGCAAGGACCGCCTCCGCGGCCACTTCGGCTTCGCCGGGCACAACGACCCCGTCGCCTTCCGCAACGTCCGCATCAAGCGGTTGAACTGAGCGTTTCCGTCCGCAACACGCCACCGAGGTTGCCGCCGCAGGCGGTTTTTGTCAGGCTCCA